>NBLI01000043.1 GCA_002084535.1 Candidatus Zhuqueibacterota bacterium 4572_119 | reverse complement strand
CACATCCTCCATGAGTTTCCTCTTTTCAAATATATCACCAACATCGCGCAGATAAGCGTCTTTAGGAACATCAAATTTAACTGTTTTAGGCTCTTCCCATAACCGGGGTTCCAAAGCATCGATCTGATTATTATTTAGACTAATGGGCACCTTGGGCTCCTGGTCCCGGAGCTGCTTGATATACCAGTGCGTATTTAGCAAACTTAAATTTACCACACGCACATCTTTCCTGATGTTCTCAACGTATTGCAAATACCATAATGGAAATGTATCATTATCCCCATTGGTAAAAAGGATTGCATTGGGTTCACAGCTTTGGAGAATGTTATAAGAGTAATCGTGAGCTACGTAATTACCTGTCCTGTTATGAGAATGATAATGAAACGCGAACATATTGATGGGCATAATGAACAGTAATGTGAGCGCGGTAACCAGAATGAGAAGTTGCTGCGGTTTCTCCCTGTATTTCTGGCTAAGGGTTTTAAAATAATCTAAAAGCGCGTAAGCACCAATTCCAATCCAGATGGCAAAAGCCATAAACGAGCCGGTATAAACATAGTCCCTTTCACGGGGCTGCGGGTCCTCCTGGTTCAGGTAAACCGCGATTGCCAGCCCTGTTGCTAAAAATAAAATCATTATAAATGAGCCATGTCGCCAATCTTTAACAAAATGGTAAAACATTCCAATAATCCCAAACAGGAAAGGGATCATAAAAAGACCAAACGGGCTCAGCGTTTCCACAACTCGTGAATCTTCGCCCAATGTCTGACCTGTTCCCAAAAACTGCCAGCCAAAATAGCGCACATACATCTTTTTTATCTGATACTCCCAGAACGGCGCTCTTCGTTCAACAATGCTCCATTCTCCGTATTGCTCACGATTTAAATAACTGACCATATTGGTCATATTTTCGGGATCGTTCTCATCCAGATCAGGATTTAAGCCGGAACGGATGTAAATGGTTGCATAGGTCGATACGCCAATCAGAATCACGATCAAAGAAGCGAGACCAAGAAAAATATACCGTCTCTTGTTGTCAATAGCAGATTTCATTGAAAATAATATAGCACCTAAAATAATCAATAAAAAAACCAATGTAAAGCCGGGACCTGTAGTATTATTCAGGTATAGCATAAAGTTAGGTACTTTCTTGACTATTCCCGGGTAAATTGCAATGAAGATCAAACCGGAAATCAATGTAAATACAGCGAAACTATTCCACTCTATTTTCTTTGTTTTTCGAAAATAAACCAGAAGGAAAAGCGCGGGTAGAGCTAAAATGCTGAGCAAATGTACCCCTATAACCAGCCCGATGGCATAAGCTATCAGAATGATGTATTTATCACTTGATGATTCATCCGCCTTTTCATACCATACCAGGATCAGCCACACAACAAATGCCGTAAAAAACATACTGATCGAGTAAACTTCCGCTTCGACTGAATTAAACCAAAAGCTGTCAGAAAAAGCCAGTGTCAACGAACCAATGATACCGCTGCTATAAACGATAATTTTATCAACGGTCTCCCTGGGAGTGCCGCGGAACATAACGATCAAGCGAACGATAATTAGGTAAGTTAGCATGGCAGTGATACTGCTGGAAAACGAGGATATGATATTTACGCGCAATCCGATATCAGCAGCGAAAGGGATCATGCTGAAGAATCGTCCCACGAGTAAATATAGCGGCGCGCCGGGAGGGTGAGGAATACCCATGATATACGCGCTAGTAATAAACTCCCCGCAATCCCAAAAAGATGTTGTGGGGGCAACAGTTTTAAGATAAACAATACTGGTAATTACAAAGATAATAAAAGCGACAATCCTGTTTGTTCGATTATTGTCCTGCATTTAATTCCCTCCGAGACAATACAGTTTCTATTAAGTTTAACATATCATTTGCAGATTTTTCCCAATTAAAACGATGCGCCCAATCGATACATTTATCTGTCAGTGAATTTCTGAGCTTATCGTTTTTCAATAAATTTAAAATTAGATCCGCCAATTTATGATAATCGCCGTACGGGTATAAAAAACCGGTCTCATTATGAACAACCGAATCCCGCAGCCCGGGAGAATCCGCCGCGATTACCGGTAAACCACAAGAGTTCCCCTCGATTACTGTCAAACCCCAGCCTTCTTTGGGGGACGGATTTACCATGAGCCACATCTTGTTCAAATAGTCTATTTTTTTCTGATGATGCGTGATCCCTGTAAAATCAACTTTATCTTTCAGATTGAGCTTTGCCACGAGTTTCTTCAACTCCGGTAAATAATCCCCATCTCCAATAAGAAGCAGCCTTGCATCCGGAATACTTTTTTCTACAATTTTGAAAGCCTGAATCAAGTGGTTCACGCTTTTATATTTTTTAATGCGACCCAGGTAGCCTACTACAGGATGCACCGCTTTCTTTGAAAAATCAGCTCGATAAGCTTCCGGTTCAACAGCGTTGTAAACCAGATGAATATTCTCTTCGTCAAATCCTTTTTGGACGAGTTCGTTTTTGGTGCTGTTGGACACCACTGCCATGGGAATATTCCGGTAGATCGCTGGAATCAATTTTTCTGCCAAGTTTACATATAACGCGATTGGCAGCGGAGCCTCAAGAAATATGCTGGAGCCAAATAAATGATGAATAATACCAATCAAAGGCTCTTTTACAAAAAATGGACTATAAAACGGAATCTTGTTTATATCGTCGATAACGACATCAAAATTTGTTTGCTCACGAAGTTTTTTATATTGACTGGGAACATGGAAATTGAACGCGTTCCTACTGCCACGGCGAAAAATTTGAATACCGTCAACAATTTCATTGTCAGGTAATCCGTCGTGGCTGCAGCATAGCAGGGTCACGCTATGTCCCTTTTGCACAATTCGTTTAAATGTCTCATGTAAATGAACTTCGGCGCCACCACCCAATGGATTTCTGATGTCCTGCCAGTTGATAACTAAAATATTATAGCTCATAACCTGTTACTTTTCCAACTCTTTTTTCTGTCCAATCACTCCGATGTCGAGATATGTGTAATATGAGATTTTCTTTTCTGAAAACCGATTCCGAATTATATCTCGCGTTTTTCTGGTGACCTTAAATCCTTTTGGGTAAAGAGGAAGATTAATTTTAATTTTACCCAGTGCTTCTCGCAACATACGATAAAACAGGCTCGGACGCATCCAGTTCCCATATTCACCTTTAGTTTTGAAGCCGGCTTTCCGCATCAGGTTTTTTAGCTCGTTAATTGAAAATTCGGTTTCCCAGCCGGCAAACCATTTATTGATAAAAATTAGAATGTGCTTGATCACCGTATAAAAATGATATCTTTGCGGAACATCAACAAGTAAAAGCCCGCCCGGCTTTAAAATGCGGTGATTCTCCCTGAGCAAGGGAAGTGGATCTCTAAAATGTTCCAGCAATCCCTGGTGGAAAACAATATCAAAATAATTGTCCGGAATCGGCATTTTGAAAGCATCCGCCTGAATACAGTGGATGTGTGATTTATTATTTGAATTTAACTGCTGAATAATTTCCAGCGATTTTGGTGAATAATCCAGTACAAAAACAGTGGCATTATCATCAGCGATTTGGAAGCTATCCCTGCCACTGCCAGCGCCAACTTCAAGTACCTTTTTATTTTTAAAAGCCGTGATTTTTTTTAAATTTAAATAAATTCGATCATCGTTGGAATAGACTTGGTTTATATCCTGTTTTTTATCCCAAAATTTTTCCCAGTGTTCCCATGTGGAATTTTTTCCAGCCACGTTTTCCCCATTTAATTAAAGTCACTTGAATGTGTAAAAAGTTCATGATTAGTGTCTGAACGAAAACTTCTGACTTTGTTATTTCGACCCAGCATTGCGGACTCGAAATGACACTGTTTAAAACTTTTCGGATAAGCACTAATTAACGGTCATTCAGAAAATGGTCAGCATTTTTAATTGCTGACCAAATGTTAATTTTCCTCGCCAATAAATTTCAAAAATAAGAATTGATAAATTAAGGAAATTTTGAAATTAAAGCAAGGTAAAAATTCAATTTTTGTAATACATCAGATACTGTTGGCAGACAGAGTTGTCGTACACTTCAACTAAATAATAAATTGTGCCATCAACAATTATATTTATTGTATTTTAAGCTAAAAGCTGTTTCATGTTTCTTGATAGTATCAACAATTACAATTTCAAGTGGGCGACATCTTTATAATTATTTCTATTCCAATCCCTCGATTTTACCTAAGAATCCACACCTTTTTCTTCAGCACTTGACTCTTTGATATAAGCCAACCTCATTTCTTTCAATATATCGGCTAATAAATCTGATTCCTCCTTTTGGAGATTATTCTTTGTTTTTTCTTCAAGCATTTCCAGTGTATCAATGGCGAGTTTTGCCATTTCAAGATTTTTTACCTCTTTCTGTGAAACAGGGTCCTTGAGTTTCCCCATGTTTATCATTGCTGATGTTTGATAATTCATAATCAACATGGAAAATAAAAATTTATTTTTATCATCGCCGGATAGTTGTTCTGACATTAATTCCTCCTGACCTGGATAAACCAGAATAGATATTTATTGATCAGTAACGCTTTAAAAAATAGTAGTATTTAAAATCAGAAAAGGTTAAGGTTGATGTAAATGTGCTCAAAAACAGAAAACTAAATTAAACCAGCAATTATCACAGAATTCAATTCAGAACAGTTTATATTTTTCTCTACCTCTACCTTTACTTCTACCTCAACAATCAAGTATTTAGACTAAAATATTTTGCCAAATTCGGCTGAGCTTTACTATAAGGTACTAAATAAGGTTTTCATCCTTGAAACGATTTTCATACCAAATCAGGGATAAAAAGTTCCCCGAATTCCCCGTCCGATTATCCGATTCTCATCATTTCTATTTTATCGAAGAATTGGCTGAAAAATGAATTCTGTTTGAGCAAGGTTATTGTTTCATTCAACTCATCATTCTTTTCAAAAACGCGGAAAGCTTCTGCTCTTGCTTTTTGCAAAATTGATGTATCCTTCAACGGATTGGCGATTTTTAGTTCCGGCATACCATGCTGGCGTGTACCAAAGAATTCCCCGGGACCACGAAGCTGCAGATCAACCTCCGCGATTTTAAATCCATCCGTTGTTTCAACCATTGTGTTCAACCGGGTGCTTGCGTCTTCAGATAGCGGGAAACGGGCAATTAAAATGCAATAGGATTGGTCGGCGCCTCGTCCGACCCTCCCGCGCAATTGATGCAGTTGTGTCAAACCAAAACGTTCACCATTTTCAATGACCATGATCGTCGCGTTGGGGACATCCACTCCTACTTCAATGACCGTTGTGCTGACTAAAACCTGAATTTCACCATTTTTAAAACGGCTCATGATCTCGTCTTTTTCTTCATTCTTCATTCTGCCGTGTAAAAGAGCGATCTTGTTATTGGCAAAAATCCCCTGAGAAAGATTGTCATAACTTTCTGTGGCAGCTTTAAGATCAAGTTTTTCTGATTCTTCGACCAGTGGGAAAACCACGTATGCCTGTTTGCCCTTATCAATTATTGATTTTACGAATTTATAAATGTCATCTCGTTTATTGTAGTATCGCCATGACGTGATCACCGGTTTTCTTCCTGTTGGAAGTTTGTCGATAATGGAGATGTCCAGATCACCGTAAACTGTGAGAGAAAGCGTTCGTGGAATTGGCGTCGCGGTCATAATCAAAACATCGGGATTTACGCCTTTCCCGGTGAGTTCCGCCCGCTGGCTGACTCCGAAGCGGTGCTGTTCATCGATGACGATGAGTCCGAGTTTTTTAAAATTTACGTTTTGTTGAATAATAGCATGAGTCCCGATGACAATGTTTGTTTCACCATTGCCAATCGACTCGAGTATCGCTTCGCGTTCAGATTTTTTTTGCGCGCCAACGAGCAACTGAATGTTGACTTCCATTTCTTCCAGCATTTGCTTGAATGTCAAAAAATGCTGTTCCGCCAGGATTTCAGTGGGTGCCATCAAAGCAGCCTGATAACCATTTTCCACCGCGATGAGCATTGTTACCAGAGCGACGATGGTTTTTCCTGAACCAACATCTCCCTGAATCAGCCGATACATGGGATGAGGTTTTTTCATGTCTCGCCTGATTTCACGCAAAACTTTTTTCTGCGCTTCGGTTAAATCAAAGGGAAGTTTTTCCGCGAGTAATTTGGTACGATTTCCAACTTCGTTAAAAACGATACCTTTTTCTTCCTGGTGAAGTTTATACTTGCGAAAGGCAAGCATAAATTCCAAAAGAAAAAGCTCTTCAAATTTTAATCGTTGTCTAGCTAATTGAAGCGATTGAAAATCATCCGGGAAGTGAATGTTTAGCAGCGCTGTGGGAAGATCCAATAAATTTAATTTTGAGATTAGAAAATCAGGCAAAGTTTCGGTAATTTTGTCGATGTTGCTTTGCGCTAAAAATTTCAAGACTCTCCTGAATCCACGGCTATCCATGCCAACTCTGCTTAACGCTTCCGACGAAGGGTAGAGTGGGATGATTTTTCCGGTATTAAAAAACTCATTGCTGTGATTGTCTTCTTCATCTGATAGCAGATCAAAATCAGGATGTACAATTTGTTTCCCGCCGAAATACCCCACTTTGCCGCTGACAGCGATTAGCTGCCCGGTTTTAAATTTTTTTTGCCAGTAATTAATTTGATTAAACCAGACGCATGATAAATACCCGGTATTGTCTGTAACCAACATAACAAAACGAGAGCGCTTTCCCTTTTGTATGCCACAGGTTTGAATTGTTCCAACAATAGTAGCGGTTTCATCAATTTTGAGGTTTTTAATTTTAGTGATATTGCTGCGGTCAAGATAGCGGCGAGGGTAATAATGCAATAGATCCCCAAAGGTAAAAATACCAGCCTTGTTCAAAGCCTCTGCTCGTTTTTCGCCCACACCTTTGAGGTATTGAATAGAAGTGTTAAAAAATTTATTTTTTGTATCGTTCAAATATTTGCCGTTTTAATAAAAATTGTAAAAACAGAACGCGGATGATACGGATTACACAGATATTCACGGATATTAAATTAAAAATATTTCAATCTGTGTAAATCTGTTCGATCCGTATAACCCGTTCCATTAAAAATGAACCAGAATGATGAAAATGATTTTTCGATGACGCAAGAGCTGCTCTGAGCAGAAATTATCTTCTTCTAAATGAAAGTGTAAAAGTCAAAACTGTTTCCCGATCCTTTGGAACATCAAGAACAAAATTCAGCTTTTGCGCGCTTTCTTTCTTATATTCATGGGATGCTTGTTTGACCTTCCAAAAACCGTAAAATTTTTCAATAACAGTAACTTTGACATCAGTTTCTTTATGGTTGCGGATTTTAATCTGCCATGTTTCGTCATACCTTTGTTTGCCGGTGGACTTTTTTTCCAGCATGAGGCGTTCAGCTTTAATGTCAAAAGCATTTCCAAGAAACAACCTGATTTTTTCGTTTTTGGGAGTATGGTCCAGTTTATCCTCACCAATGAATTCCAGGGAATTATCATCGGGATCTTCTTTATAAACTCGTACTTTCCCCGCGGGTAAAGGCAAACCTAAACCCGATTTTTTCGCGTTCGCGAATTCGAGATTCACCCTTACTTTATCCGCGGCTTTTCTCGGTTCAAAAGTAAATATTTTTCTGGCGCTGACTTCGGCAGACGGGAAAAGAGACACTTGTTTTACCTGGTTGTTTTGTAATGTCGTCGGTTTATCCAGTGTGTACATGTGATATTCAAAGAAGCTTTTTTCTTCAAATTGTGGCGCGGCTGCCATCGCGTAAGCCTCACCAATCGCTTTTTCTCTGCGCGGCATTGTGTCATAAACTCGATTCACATCACCAGCGATCAGTTTTAATTTGGCGTTTGGGAAAGTGGCGCCGGAATTGTTATCAATTGAAACCCAGGCGGATAATTCAAGCATGGCATCCTCGTTTTTGGAAACAGCGATATATTCGGTATGCCAGTTCATACCGGATGTCATGTAACTCACTTCTGTTTCATGTACGCCAGGTTTCGAATTACTGATTTGCCAAACAAGGGTCGGGCGAGTGATCAGTCCTTCGGGCAATTTCGGAAAATCAATATCCACAACGTTGGAGCGGTTAATTAATTTGATGTTTCCTGCTTCCTTTTTTAAAATCAAAGATCCGCTTTCAGAGGAAAGCAATTCTCCTTTAAAGATACTGTCTTGTTTGGTGTGTACGGTGATGGTTTTATCAATGTATTTGTTGAGCACCTTGTTCGCGCTTACCAGATCATATTCATAATTTTGTTCAAACACGCGGACTTTTTCCGGCGCGGTCAGTGATTTGAAATGAACAGAGGTAGGATCGATGCGAGCTGCGACATCCTTATATTTGAGTTCAAATACACCTTTTTCCAATTGGAGTTCACGATGGTCTTTTATAACTGCCAGATCATTGTTATAAACTGTTACAGCAACGTTTCTCTGTTGTGAAAATAATGAAACTGAACAAAATAAAAAAAGGACGGAAAAGAAAATTAATTTTTTCATTTTATTGTCCTCCGAAAAGTAAATAATAAAAATAGAAAGCTGATAACACGTATGATACAGATTGGTACGGATTCTAAATATTTGACTTGAATCTGAAATTTATAATAAACAAATCTGTGAAAGCCCGTGTAATCAGCGGCATATTCGAATAAGTTTAATAATCAATTTCTCTACCGGACACTTTTTCTAAAATGAAAATTCTAGAAGTTTTGTCATGCCCGTCCAGCAAAAGGCTAGACTATTGGAATTGTTGTTAGCTTTTTATGTTAATTGTATTAACGACACATTATAAAAACAATCCAAAGTCCCTTTAGGGACGATATGTAACTTACATATATTTCGTCTGTTATGCTGTTTAATTATCAGCATAAAACATCGGGCTGCCATCTGAAATATATTTAGGAAATTCCCGCACTCCGCTGCGCAATTATGTCTATTAGTGTGAGATAAAAACAATCGACCATTACATAATTCAAAAAGTGTCCGGTAGTGAATAATCAATCTAAAATTCCCACTTTGACAGAAAATCTATGTTTAATCTTCCAAACTTTTCAGATTCGCCTGGAATTTTTCAAAGCTGTTTTGGAAATCTGCGAGCTTAACTTTTTCCCGCTCGATGATTTGTTGTGGCGCTTTTTTTATGAAATCCTGGTTCAATAATTTTTTATTGATATTTTCAATTTGCGATTGCAGACGATCTATTTCTTTTGTCAATCTGCCGCGTTCAACTTCAATATCTATTAAACCTTCCAAAGGTACAAAGATTTCCATATCCGAAACAACTGAACTTGCGGATAGCTTTGGTTTTTTCAGATTTTTATTGAGTTCGATACTTACAACTTTGGCTAAAGAAGCGAAATAAACTTCATTTTCTTTGATCAATTGATCAAGTTTGGAATTCGCGCTTTTAATCAAAACTTTGGCTTTTTTGGATGGAGGAACATTCATTTCTCCCCGAATATTCCGAATCGTACCAATCAACTGTTGAATGAAATTTAATTGTTCCTCACTTTTTTCGTCAAAATATTTTTTATCAAAATCAGGCCACGTTGAAATCATAATATCAGGTTCTTCGTCCAGCTTAACACTATGCCAGATTTCTTCGGTAATAAACGGGATGATTGGATGGAGCAATTTGACAATGTTACGAACAGCGTAAATGCCAATGGACAAAGCGATTTTTTTCGCTTCCTGGTCTTCTCCGTAAAGTCTGGGTTTTATAAGCTCCAAATACCAATCACAAAATTCTCGCCAGAAAAAAGAATAGAGTTGGTCAACCGCCTCGTTAAAGTGAAAATCCTCCAGAGATTTAGTCACATTCTGAATTGTTTTGTGAAGCCGGCTGAGAATCCATTTGTCAGCGAGTTGCAGTTTTTCCTGCTTGTCGAGAAAGTTTGTCTCTGTGATTAATTCCTGGATGTTTTGCCCTTCGAAGCTCATGGATAAAAACCTGAACGAATTCCACAATTTATTGGAAAAATTCCTTCCGATTTCAAAACTGGATTCAGACAGATTAATATCCTGTCCTTCGGAAGTGAGCATAAGCAAGGAAAATCGAACAGCGTCCGCGCTGTATTGTTCTACCATTTTTAGCGGATCGATTCCGTTCCCCAGGGTTTTACTCATTTTCCGTCCTTCTGCGTCCCTGACCACACCGTTGAAGTACACATCGGTGAACGGAACTTCACCCATAAATTCTAAACCGGACATGATCATTCGGGCAACCCAGAAAAAAATGATATCCGGCGCGGTAACCAACGCGTTGGTGGGATAGAAGTGTTTTAAATCCGGGCTTTCATTGGGCCAGTCCATTGTTGAAAAGGGCCAGAGCCAGGAAGAAAACCATGTGTCCAGAACATCTTCATCCTGTACGATTCGCGTACTGTTGCATTTGTCGCAGTTTACCGGCGCTTCCCGTTTTACCATCATCTCGTTACAGTCCTGGCAGTAATAAACCGGAATGCGGTGTCCCCACCAGAGTTGACGAGAGATACACCAGTCACGGATATTTTCCATCCAATTGGTATATATTTTTACCCACTTTTGCGGGTGAAATTTTATCTTGCCGTCTTTGACAACTTGCAGCGCCGGTTCTGCCAAGGGCTTTATTTTCACAAACCACTGCCGCGACAAATACGGTTCAATAATAGTATCGCAGCGCTGACAGTGCGCCACTGCGTGAGAGTGATTTTCAATTTTTTCCAAAAGTCCCAATGAGTCCAGTTCTTTAACCAAATTTTTCCGGCATTTAAAACGATCGACGCCGGAATATTTCCCGGCATTTTCGTTCATGGTACCGTCTTCGTTCATGACATTGACTGGTGACAGGTTGTGCCGCTGCCCAATATCAAAATCATTGGGATCATGGGATGGCGTTACTTTAACAGCGCCAGTTCCAAATTTGGGATCGACAGCTTCATCAGCAATGACAGGAATTTGCCGGTTCATCACTGGCAGAGTAACTGTTTTGCCGATCAGTTTTTTGAACCTGGTGTCATTTGGATTCACCGCTACCGCGACATCGCCTAACATGGTTTCCGGCCGGGTGGTCGCGACGGTTAAAAATTTATTACCATTATAGGGATATTTAATGTACCACAATTTTCCCTGTTCATCCTGGTGGATTGCTTCTTCGTCTGATAACGCGGTAGCGCAGCGGGGACACCAGTTAATAATATATTTCCCCCGGTAAATCAATCCCTTCTCAAATAACCGGCAGAATACCTCTGTAACCGCCCGGGAAAGTCCCGGATCCATGGT
Source organism: Candidatus Zhuqueibacterota bacterium 4572_119 (assembly GCA_002084535.1). Taxonomy (GTDB): domain Bacteria; phylum Zhuqueibacterota; class Zhuqueibacteria; order Thermofontimicrobiales; family Thermofontimicrobiaceae; genus NBLI01. Next base: position 665 of record NBLI01000043.1, on the reverse strand, counting down.
GAATCCTTTCTCAGGTTTTTCTCCACCATGTTTTGAGTAGCGATTCCGGCATGGTCTGTTCCCGGCAGCCACATGGCATCATGTCCAAGCATTCTGTGGAAACGAATGAGAATGTCCTGCAAGGTGTTGTTGTACGCGTGCCCCATGTGAAGTACATCGGTCACATTGGGCGGCGGGATAACAATTGTATAGGGCTTTTTATCTTGATCAATTTGTGAATGAAAATAGGCTTTCTCAGTCCAGTGTTGGTACCAGTGGTCTTCCACCTGTTTCGGGTCATAGACTTTCGCGATTTCGTAATCAGACATTGTTGAGTTGAATCTCCTGTTTTATTCCATAAAATATGAGTTGCTATTGTAGTGTGTGGAAATATAAAAAATATAAACTTAAAATGAAAGTGAAATATGAATGTGATGTTAACAAAATTAATTTTAAGAATCAAGGAAAAAATGGAGGTTATGGTAATACCTCAGATACTGGTGACAGACAGAGATGTCGTACACTTCAACTCAGCAATAAATTGTGCCATCAACAATTCTATTTATTGATTTTATAGATGATTCCATTCTAAAAACCAGGTATTTAAAGATTTTTCATAAATTATGGAGCTATAACTTCAATATAAACAGTTTTTGTTTTAATTGGAAAATACCTAATTTTTACCT
>NBLI01000042.1 GCA_002084535.1 Candidatus Zhuqueibacterota bacterium 4572_119 | reverse complement strand
AAAATTAAGCCAAAGAAAAATATGTGTATCCAATAACAATTTCATACCTGTTCCCCCAACCAAAACGAATCAGGTAATTCACTATCAAAATCATCCGCTATAAAAAACGGTTCTTTGAATTGACCAAATTGACGTTGCTTTTTTTCAGGCGATGTTTCTGTTTCCTCATCATACATAATGATTACTTTTACCGTTCCATGTCGTATGCTTTCTGGTAATTTGAGAATAATCTCATGTTTATTTGTTACTTGTGCTTTCATTTCTATTGCTTGCATAGTTCCTTCCTTCTAAATTCATGCTTTGCTCGTTGATGATACTGTGTCATGTCCTTTCAGTTGTTGATTCTATTTTTGCGCATAACGCTGAAAATCACCGGTTTATCCGGTGCATTTTCTGGTTAGAAATTAAGTGTTGTTTTCTTGGAATTTCGTTGGGTTAGCTTATCCTTAAAAACATCGTTTTAAGGCATAAAAACGGCCTGTTTTTAAACCTATCCTCCAATATTACAAGCAGTTACCTTGGTCAGACCTAGGCTCGGTTTTCACGAAATGCGCGGGCAATCTCAAACAATATATCATCCAAATCGGGTTCGGAACTTTCCCATACATCATCAGGAATATGTTTGTGATGAGGAAAGGTGCCAATATGTCTGTGATGAGGCGCATTGTCATAGCTGAAGATCATTTCCCGGTTTTCGTTCATATACTGATAACGGTACTTGACCTTGCTCCTTATATCAGTGTCTTTCACCTCGGCAAAGTCCAGGGCATGCTCATTGTCAAAGACGACCGACCCGCTTATGAATCCCTGTCTGACGCTGTAAACTTTCGTTCTTACCATATATGAGCGGATTTTCGGAAAGTTTTGAAGAATATTTTCAATCCGGGTGAAATATTCCTGTATCATTCCAAGCCTTTCAGACGCCGCTCATTTTCACATAGCATTTCATAAAGCCCCGACCAGATTATGAAATCTTCCGTGTCATCCGCCTCGCTCTGCTCAAAACGGCGGTAGAAATCTTCCGCACTCATACTGTATCTGTCTTCAAACTCTCTGATATCCAACCGGATATTCAGTATGCTTTTTTTAAGCTCCGCTATTTGCCAGGCAATAATATTCTGTGCAAATATTTCCTGATCATCCGCACAGTCAAGAATTTTTTTCAGCCGTTCCTCTGTCCGGGGTTTGATGTTCAGATTCAAATTCAGCATAGTTCCTCTTCACAAAAGTTTTGGATAGTTAGGTGTAATATGTGTCCAGGTATATTTTCACTCTTGGTATTGTGTTAACTTTCTATTAATAAATCCGCCTTTGTTGTGTTAAAAAAAGCGGTTTAGAGGCAAATATGGCCATATTTTATCATCAATATGATACTTTCCCATGCCAGACCTTCTTCAATCTGCTTCAGCACATCGGAAACCATTATCCGTGTGCCCCTGAAAGTCGGTTTCCCATGACATATTTTCGGATCAGCCACGATGTAACATCCTATAATCATAGATTTCATTTTCAAAGCTCCTAAAATGCTCTGACATTTTTTAATGAAATTTATCAAAAAAAGGGGTGCCTTTAATCTTTTGCCTTTATCTGATCCCATCAAACCTGCCAACGCGAAAATCACCGGTTTAGCCATTGCATTTTCTGGTTAGAATTAAGTATCATGTCCCCAGAATTATAATAATATTGTAGCTTTTCTATACTTCTCCATTAATATAATTCAGATAAGACTTTTAGATACCAACAATCAATGGAAGCGATAATCATCAAGGGATCAACAACCCCAGTAGGCAGTCTCATATGATTGTCTTCTTCAAAATTAATATGAAGATGATGGGCCGGATGAGAAGGAGCGTCTTGCATTTGGTCATCCCAGTCATTACGACTTCTAGGAGTGTTTAAATCTTTATCGAAACGTAAAGAATGAATGCCATTAATCGATTTTCTCAGCCCAACAAAACGGAAACTGTATTTTTCTATCGGGTAGGATTGGGAATCGACCATGTTAATAAGAAATTTAAATTCTCCTCCTGCCTTTATCAGCAATGGATCACGAGCTCGTTTTTTATATTGGAAAACTTCGATTTCTCTTTCATCCAACCCTCGTCCGATAAAAACAATTTTCCTATTCTTTTTTGTCTTTGCCTGTTGAACGGCGAAGCGGATATTGCCTGGGGAATCAAATATCCCGCATCTATTCAAGCCGTTTGCAAATCTGGTAATAAAGCTGTTGATCTCAGGACTCATAAGATATCATCTTCTATATCTAAAACTGGCTCTGTCATCTGTTCGGCACTCGCAAAAAAGCTACCGACCAATCCCATTAGATCAGGTGCAGCTATTTGAAAATATCTCAATAAACTTTCACTAATAACTATTATTGTTGCCTTAAAAAGAGTCAGCCGTTCCCTACATCCATTGAGTATTGTTCCGCCAATGCCGTTAGGTAGAAGTAGATCAGCATTGATAATAGCAATTATGACCTTATCTCTTTTCGCCGACTCGGACTCTAACACAATTTTTTCGTGTAATCCTTCTATTGAATGAATAGAAGCATCTATCTTAATAAATTCATATTGCTCGTCATTCTCAATCATTGATTCAAAACGATTCAATAACGACTGCCTTAAGTTTTTGTCTTCGTAAGTGATTAAGCCTATATTTCCAGAAGTTGAAACGATTCGCTCTATATAATCTGCCAGATCGTAAAACATGATGTCGTCCTTCAATCGATCATGCCGCCCCATTTTCATTTTTCTGGCGGGAAAGATAATTATTCACTAATTTCTCTACTAATGGATGAGTTTGGTAAACTCGCTGTTTGTTTTCATCTCTTTTACACAGCAATGCGCCGCTTCTGATAAGTTGAGCCCCAGCTTTGGCACTACCCTGTTTTTTAACGATATTTACAATTGTGGTATAATCGTTATCATCAAGTCGGCTTTGAAATTTTTCTGACAGCGCTCTTTCAACAGCATCAATATGCCAATCCTTCACATGCAATTGCCCTGTATCCAGAACATAATTAACCGAAAGTGCGCACAAATGGACAAAATCACGGACGATACCGCCACTAGCCCTTGCCAATCGGTTGATTTGTTTGGCTGAAAAATATTTCTCACCACCAATTTCTTTCATAAGGCTCAGATAAAATGACAGTGCCGGATCAGTCAATTCCGCCGCTTCACTAGGAGTATCCAAAGGATCCAGAATCGACACTTCGCCCCAAATATGATCAATCTCCCTCGCCCGGTCATGGAAATACATATCAACGGGCATTGTGGCAACTATTGCGCAGGGCAAACGAATCCATGCCATGGCCCGTTGAACAAACAAGTCAAGCGATGCCTTTTCGTCACCGATTTTATCTAAATCGTCTATTATAATCAATATAGGTTTATTCGTATATTCCGCCATATTATTTACCAGATTTTCAAAAGCGAGAGCCAAATCGCTTATATCTATTGACTGATTTTCTTCAAAACGGAAATAACGGAGAGATATTTTTTGCAATATTTTTTTTAGAAAATCTTCCATTTGAGTTGGTGTGGAAAATTTTGGTGAATCTTTTTTCGTTTGTGATTCAGATGGAATTTGAAGTCCGATAAGAGACAGAAGAAGATGCATGCCACTTCCGACATCTGCCCGTACACCAAAAATTTCTCCAATATTGCGTACCAATTCTTTGGGCATGGGTTCAAATTCAGCATTCCATCGTCTTACAGCTTCCTCTAACAGAAAAACAAGCAATGTTGGAACGCTTGTATTATGCGCACCGAGAACGGAACTGACCGAACGGAAGATGACAAAATATTCGTTCTTCAATGACTCGGCCAAATACATCAACTCTGTAGATTTTCCTACGCCGATATGGCCTGCGATAAGCGCTTTTGTATACTGGTCAGCCTTAAGGTGTGTCGAAAGCATGCTGAGAGATCCACCAACTCTTTCAATCCGTGGAAGTGTATTATGAGACAATGAAGCCGGTCGATTCGGATTTAGTCTGCGGAGCAATCCCCGAAGTTCTTCTTGAGATGTTTTCGCATTTTGCATGATTAATTTTCAATCTCCGATTAGTTAACTTCTTTTTCTAAATTTAATTCCGATCGTTTTGTAAAACGTCTTTAATTTACCTATCAAATTGTGTCGATATAGGCAACCTAATCAACTCTGATGATACTTTCCCATGTCAGACCTTCTTCAATCTGTTCCAGCACATCGGAAACCATTATCCGTGTGCCCCTGAAAGTCGGTTTCCCATGACATATTTTCGGATCAGCCACGATGTGACGTCCTATAATCATGGATTTCATTTTCAAAGCTCCTAAAATGATCTAACATTTTTTAATAAAATTTATCAAAAAAAGGGATGCCTTTAATCTTTTTGCCTTTATCTGATCCCATCAAACCTGCCAACGCGAAAATCACCGGTTTAGCCGTTGCATTTTCTGGTTAGAATTACGTATCATGCCCCCGGAATTCGGAATTCGTGATCAGCCCCTGCCGTGAACCCTATGGATTTTACTATGGTAGCGTAGTTTGGTGCTAAAAGTACAGAGATGTACTTTGGTGCAGTTTAAAATAATCCTCTAAGCATTCGCATATTATATGTTTAAAATATCACTTATAAAATCCTTTGCTATTCCTATTTTATCTTTGTCGTTTGTTTCTTTCAAAATGTGCTTATCATCTTTTTCCTCCAACACATATTTTTGAACTATATCACTATTAACTTTGTAATTTCCCTTGGGCTCAATTACCCAACCTTCCTTACCAACTGAAATATATATTTTTCCTGCTACAATTATATAGCTTATTTTAGTAAATCGCCCCCAAGATAAAGTAACTTGTTTGTTTGAATCGAATAATATCTTTAGTGCTATCAAATATGGATTTAAATGGTATGAGTGTAATGGATGGGTGCCTGAATTTCCTAAAGAATTTGTAATAAATCCGTTTTCATCATCCCAAGTAAATAAATTAAGGCTTAAATAAGGATTTTTTGTTATTGCCTTGTATTTAATGAAATAGTAGCGCCAATTCCAGTTATCAGATGGATAATTTTCAATTATTGTTGTGAGTTTCTCGGTAGGAGTATTACCACTTGTTTTCAGGTAAAGTATTAAAAAGGAATCCAAAGTATTTGAAAAAGCTGTTAAAATCCTATTCCAAAAATCAGAACAACCCAAGTACCATATTTCCCCTAAGGCTGAATATGGGTGGGTTCTAACCGAATAATCATCAATTGTTAGAAGGGCTCTGATAATAAGGTTACTTTCCACCTCATTTGACCATATTTCGAGAAACGCTTTTATTTTGTTTTCAATATCGGCTGAATCCAGTTTGAAATTAACTGTATTACCCTGTATTTGGCTATGTTCTTCTAATTGGTGTATGGATTGTTTTAAATTTGGTTTTGATACAATAACTTTTGCTTTTGCCTTTTCATTGTGAATATAATCTTTTGCAAAACCGGTAAACTCATTGTCAGCAAAAATTTGATAGAATGATTTAGTTTTGCCTTGATTCTTTTTCTCAATGATAGCGTCAATAAACTTGCAGTAATCAGCTACATTAGGTAAACGTAAATTTGAAACATATTCTATTTTCCTTCTTTGATTTGGCTGGCGTACGGTAAAAAGGAGATTCCTGACAATACGAACGAGGCATTTTAATTCATCATCAACTGCCATTATTGAAAGAGCAGTACAATATCTAAGAATGGTATATATGATTACCCTGTCTTTTACATCGAAACTCGTATCGGTTATGGCTCTATAAAAATAATCATTGGGAGCATCATCAAAAGTTGACAAACCATTAAAAAGAGTTTCAAAAAAGTGGTTTATATCTTCAATCTTCGATAACCAATCCAATGAATTTAATAAGAAATCAATATTTTTTTTAGATGCAAAAACATTGTTCAGAAAATCAAAATCAATTATTATTTCAGAACTAAGAGTTTTGGGATTGTCTTTATAGAACAGAAATTCAGCAACAAAATTTATGAAATTGTATATACAATCGTCGATATTTGTTTTAACTTTATTTCTGTATTTCCAGAATAAATCCATCCATATACTGTCTATATTAAATGCAAAATATTGCTGATAGGAAACTTTTGTTCCTTCATACTCCAATTTTAAATCGGTATAGTCTGTAATACCTAAAGATAGCAAAGAAGAAAACTGGGCTTTAAAATTTTCGAATAAGGTTAAAGGTTTACCCCTTGAATTCATCTTAATATAGAGCTCATCGGTTAGTTTGAACTCTTCTGATTTTATGTCGATATAATCAAAGGTTATCTTTTTATTGTTTGCCAAGTTCTCCCATGCAATTTCTTTTTCCTCCATTTCTTCCTTTAAAGTGTCAAGCATATTAAGCATTGAAATAATGGTAGGGTCGTTGCTCCACGAAGCCATGAACCAGGGTGTATCTGTAATTTGTTCGCTTATCGATCTGTCTGTTTGCAATGAAATTGGTTTGGAAACCAAATTCAAACAAAAACGTTTTGTGGACAAACGGGTTTCATAAGTGAAATTTGATAAAAACTTCTGATTTTCAAAAGGTATAATATTGTTTTCTCTTGGCGACAGGAACCACAACATCAGCCAAAGCGTAGTAAGACGTTGCTGACCGTCAATGGGTTTGAACGCTATGCTTTCATTACTTGTGGCTTCGGTATAACCGTAGATAAAATCAAGGTTTAAGGGCTTGGATTCATTTTGGAGTGCTTGCTTGATTTTAGAAACAAAACTTTTTCTTAAATCCGCTTCACTCCCTCTGCCTTGTGCATAATCACGTTGCAATTGCGGGACAATAATCTGGTATTTTTCTAATAATTCTTTTATGGTAAACTGCATGACTAATCTCTTTTGATTGAATTCACAAAGTAGTTATAGGTAACCTCAATGCTGTTTAAATACGCTTCGCGGTCGCTCTCTGTCCAATAGGCATTATTAACAGGGAAATGTGTATATGCTTTCATAAATACATTTCGGGTACATGTGGGAATGTAATGACCTTCTATTTCCCTTTCTTTTATTTTTTCCCTTTTCACGTCAAATACCGAGTTGTTTAATTTACTATTGGTATTTGCATCTACCAGACAAAGGTTATTGATAGAGTGGATTTTACTTTCGTTAATATTGGCATCTTGTTTTATTGCAGCATAAACGTCTGTTACCATGTTATCAAATACCTCCGGTTCAATTTCATCTAATTCTTTCAAGGCTTTCATCCCTTTTATTAATATATCAAAAGCCGGATTATTTTGATTCCCCAGAGATTGAATGTGGTCATTCAGCCACGTAATTTGATTTTCCTTTTTTATAATTGATTGTGAATTTTGAGCATGAATATGTTCCAAACTCCATTTTTCCTTCTTTTTGGTCTTTTTATACAAATTGAAAGGGAAACGAGCCTTTTCCTTATCGCTTTTTAAAGAAGCATGCACGTTATGCAAAAACAAAATTTTGTTTATTTCCGGAATATCATTGCTTTTTTGGTCTTCGTTTTCATAATTCAGTTTTTCAAGCGTTACCTGATACTCATTGCCATCGGTATCCTTCCGTATTTTGTTGACCAAAATTAGTTTGCCAATTTCACTTTTCGGTTAGTGGTATTTTTCCAACATTTAAGCGAATGAAAACTTCAATGGGATTGGTACTTTGTTCAACCTCATACCAAATAAACCTAACATTCCGGTTTCCCTTTGAACTGTCATCCATTAAAATAGGAACCAGCTTTCCTTTAGCCCCCCTGTGTTTTTCATCTTTAAACCAGTCGGTAATAGTTTTGTAAGCATTACAAATATGGTAATAGTCAATATTGCTATCATCTTCATTGTCGATAAATTTCTTTTCACGAAGAAAAGTTTCGCAATCTTTTCTGGTTTGATAATTCAATGAAAACAATTCCTGATTATAGCCATCATCAAATCGTCTATCTTCCAGAAAGGAAAGAATAAGGTATAAAGTAGTTAATCGTTGTTGACCATCTAATACCTCATATGTATTCTCCTCTGTTTTTAATAGTACAATGGGTTGAATACAGTAGAAATCACCACTTTCACGGTCTTTGTGGAATGCCCACAAATCGTCTATCAATTCGGAAACTTCTTGCCTTTCCCATCTATACCCACGTTGATAATGAGGGATAATAAATTTATGCGGTGCTTTTTTTTGTGAAGTCTCTCCCAGAAATTCAACTAAAGGCACTGTTTTGCTCTTTATATTATTGTTCAACTTCTAATTCTCCATAATCCAATAAGGGGAAAGCTGATCGTATGCTTTTCGAATCTAATTATTTTTAATATCGAGGCCACTGAATGCCGAGGTCTATAAAGGTTTTAAGCCGGGAATTGAACATAGCTTTATTTATCTGAATATTATAAAAGCAGCTTCAAGATAATATCATTATTCTGATTATAACGGATTTGGGGGGGGAATAATCACACATTGGTAAATTATTATTTTTTACCTCGAAGAGGTTAGGTAATATAGCCTGTGGTTTCAACCACATGTCAGTAATGTGATGATGATCACGCCCTGAAGGGGCGTGGTATGGTTAATCTCATCTGTTTTTCATGCCGCGCCCCTTCAGGGCGCAAAAAATTATTATCACTGACTTGGGGTTAAAACCCCAAGCTATATCACATTGCCGCTCTGCGGCATCCCCCAAATCCGTTATAATCAGAATTTATAACTCATAAGAAAGCAAAGATATGATCCTGCTTAAAGAAAACAACTCTTGCCTGCCGGCTTTTATAGAAACGGCAGGTATCGCCAAAAAAAAATAGTTGCTTGCGTTAGGTTTATTCCGGCGATACCTGCCTTACATCTTTTTCAGATTTGGTTTTTGTTATTTCTTTGGTTTAGCCCAACGCATATTCAGGAATCCGTCACGGTCGCCTTCGTAAAAGACCTTATTGGAAACACCGAACACTTCAGGGATCACATAAAGATAAACCCAGGGAGCATCCTTGTACAACATCTGGTCGATCTCGTTATAGACCTTGGCCCTCTCAGC
>NBLI01000041.1 GCA_002084535.1 Candidatus Zhuqueibacterota bacterium 4572_119 | reverse complement strand
TAAGCTCATTTATTATTTCCTTGCCCCTGCTGGCGGACATGGAGCTCATCCGGGCAAGGAGCACAGTTAAAAGAGCAAACACTGTTACCTGGGAAGTAAATGCTTTTGTGGAAGCAACACCAATCTCAGGACCCGCGTGAAGGTAAATTCCGGCGTCTGTTTCACGGGCAATCGTTGAGCCAACGGTATTACAAATTCCAAAAACCTTTGCCTGTTTTCTTTTCGCCTCACGGATAGCGGCTAAAGTATCGGCAGTCTCTCCTGACTGGCTGATAACAATCACCACCGTATCGCGGTCGATAATCGGATCGCGATATCTAAATTCTGACGCGTATTCCACTTCAACTGGAATTCTGACATATTCTTCAATCATGTATTCGCCAATAAGCGCTGCATGCCATGAAGTTCCGCAAGCGGTAATTAAAACTCTTCTGGCATGAAGCAGAGAATCCGTATCATATTCGATACCTCCCAGCTTGGTGGTCCCTTCTTCTTCCAGAAGCCTGCCACGCATGGAATCAAAAATTGTTTGCGGCTGCTCCATAATTTCTTTGAGCATATAATGTTCATAACCGCTTTTTTCAATTTTTTCAAGATCAAAGCTGATATTTTCAATTTTTTTCTCAACAGGGCGGTCGTCGATGGTTTTAATTTTTATATTATTCCTGGTAAGGACTGCCATCTCATTGTCATCGAGGTAAATGACCTGGCCGGTATGACCAACAATCGCCGCGGCATCAGACGCAACAAAGTGTTCATCCTCGCCAATACCAATCACAATCGGGCTGCCCTTTCGCGCGGTTATCAAAATCTCCGGTTCATCTTCACAAATGACAGCAACACCGTAAGTTCCGTCCAACAGAAGCAGCGATTCCCGTACTGCCCTGTCAAGCTTCCCGCATGTCTTATATTTTTCCTCAATAAGATGGACAAGAACCTCGGTATCGGTTTCACTTTTAAAAATGTGTCCCTTTTCTATTAATTCCTTTTTGATGGTCGCGTAATTTTCAATTATGCCGTTGTGAATCAGGGATATTTTATTTTGACAATCAGTATGTGGATGCGCGTTATTGACATTCGGCTCGCCATGAGTTGCCCACCTGGTGTGAGCAATACCCATTGTGCTGTTAAATTTATGATTTTGCAGCTCCTTTTCCAACTCGGCGATTTTACCCTTCTGTTTATAAACACGAAGGTTTTTATCAACAATCGTTGAAACACCTGCCGAATCATAACCACGATATTCAAGTCTTTTCAGTCCGCCAATTAAGACAGGGACAGCATTCTGGCTGCCGATATATCCTACAATACCACACATAAAAAACCCGCCTTTCCATTAATATCGTTTTTCTGCAACGCTCCCGGAGTCAAAACAAAGATTGTTGTTTTATTCCCACTCAATTGTCCCCGGCGGCTTTGAACTGATGTCATAAACGACTCGATTTATACCCTTAACTTCATTAATAATCCTGTTGGCGATTTTCCCCAACAATAGCGGCGGCAGCTTTGCCCAGTCCGCCGTCATGGCGTCCTCGCTGGTAACTGCCCGTAGCGCTACAACAGATTCATAAGTTCGTTCGTCCCCCATTACTCCAACTGTGTTTACCGGCAAAAGAACGGCAAAAGCTTGCCAGGTTTTATGATACCAACCGCTATCATGAAGCTCCCGCATATAAATTTTATCTGCCCGTCGAAGCAATTCAAGCCGCTCTTGGGTTACTTCTCCCAAAATCCGTACTGCCAATCCCGGGCCGGGAAAAGGATGTCGCTCCAATATAAATTCAGGCAACCCCAGTTCTCTTCCAACCTGCCGTACTTCATCCTTGAACAATTCCCTTAGCGGTTCGATTAACTTCAAATTCATTTTTTCCGGCAGCCCACCAACGTTGTGGTGCGTCTTAATCACCGCGGAGGGTCCTTTAGTGGAAACAGATTCAATCACATCTGGATATAGTGTACCCTGAACCAGGTATTCCACATCTTTTATATCGTTAGCAACCTTTTCAAATGTTTTAATAAATTCGTCACCGATGATTTTTCGCTTTTTTTCAGGATCTATCACATTTATCAACCTTGACAGAAAGTTGTTCGATGCGTTAACATAGCGAAAATTTATTTGAAAATGACTTTTAAAAACATCTTTTACGCTTTGAGCTTCACCGCTTCGCAACAAGCCATTATCAACAAACACGCAGGTTAAATTATCGCCAAGCGCTTTATGAACCAGCACAGCAGCCACTGACGAGTCAACACCACCAGATAATCCGCAAATTACTTTTTTCGCACCCACCTGGTCCTGAATTGATTTAATCGAATTTTGAACAAACGACTGAGGCGACCAGTCGCCATTGCACCCGGCGATTTGATAAACAAAATTTCGCAGAAATACATTTCCCTGGTTTGTGTGCGCGACTTCCGGATGAAATTGCAAACCGTAAATGTTTTTATCATTGTGTTTAATAATACAATACGGTGAATTTGAGGTTTTTGCTAAAACTCTAAAATTTTCCGGCAGCTTTTCAACCCTATCCCCATGACTCATCCAGACTTTTGTTGATGATTCAATTCCAGTTAAAAACGGATCTGGCATGACTGTATCCATGTTCGCGTGCCCATATTCGCGCTGATCTGCTTTTGCCACTTTTCCACCAAGTATATGGCATGCGAGCTGCAAGCCATAACAAATGCCCAATACTGGCACATCAAGTTCAAAAATCTCTTTTTTAATTAAAGGCGCGTTTGCAGCATAAACTGAGGACGGGCCACCAGAGAGAATTATACCTTTTGGCGCGATTTTTTTTATTTCATTTATTGAAATATTATATGGCTTAATTTCTGAATAAGCTCCCTGCTCACGAATACGGCGGGCAATCAATTGTGTATATTGCGAACCAAAGTCCAATATTAATATCACTTCGTCATGAATCTGAATCATAAAATAAAATCCTGTAATTCTAACTGTCAGAAAAATTTAAATATTAGAGAGTTAACTCCCAATCCTTCAATTCATCTAAATATTTATAATTCGTCAGATCGAACTGCACTGGTGTGATGGAAATTTTATTGTTCAAAATCGCCCTGTCGTCAACATCGGGTTCTTTTTCCAATTTTACTTTTTGACCGGTCAGCCAATAATAAACCCGGTTATGCGGATCACTTCTTTTATCAAATTCTTCGTGATACATGGCATTTCCCTGCCGCGTAATTTCAATACCTTTTATATCTTCCTCTTTCGCTACTGCCGGCACATTTACATTTAATAACGTGCCCACAGGTAAGCCCTTTTCAAGCACGGTTTGCGAAAGTTTCCTGGCAAATTTTGCCGCGAAATCAAAATTTGGTTTGGTAAAGGTTGTTAATGAAATCGCGAACGAAGGGATATTTAAAAACATTCCTTCCGTTGCTGCTGAAACGGTTCCGGAATAAATAATATTGATGCCCGTATTTGATCCAAGGTTGATACCGGAAATCAACAAATCCGGTTTAATATTGAGCGCCCAATATGCCAATTTTACACAGTCAGAGGGAGTACCATTCACAGCATAGCCAAAAAAATTGTCGTTTTTGTGGAAATCCGAAACCCTCAAAGGATCAGAAAGCGTTATGGCATGCCCCACCGCGCTTTGCTCGCTGTCCGGTGCGACAACAAATACTTCGCCCAAATTCTTCATTTCTTTATATAACGCGTAAAGTCCAGGGGCGTTTATACCGTCATCATTGGTTAATAATATCTTTGTTTTATTGCTCAATCCCATTTTTTCCCTCTTGTTGGCTGCCAAAAAAACTTAACAGTCCTGCTAATTTTTCTTTCATTTCACCACGCGGATAAATCGCGTCAATGAATCCATGTTTTAACAAAAACTCTGAAGTCTGGAATCCTTCAGGCAGGTCTTGTCCAATCGTTTGCTTAATTACACGTGGACCCGCAAAACCAATTAAAGCGCCCGGCTCCGCGATTATCACATCACCCAGCATGGCATAACTCGCCGAAACACCACCTGTTGTCGGATTCGTTACTATTGAAATGAAGGGCAATCCCGCGTCAGATAACTTTGCCAGGTAAGCTGATGTTTTCGCCATTTGCATCAAAGACAGGGCGCCCTCCATCATTCTCGCGCCGCCTGAGGCGGAAAGAATAATCAAAGGTAACTTTTCCTCGATCGCCACACGTGTCGCCCGCGCGATTTTTTCTCCAACTACCGAGCCCATGCTGCCGCCGATAAATGAAAAATTCATCACACAAAAAACCACTGGATTTTCCATGATCTGTCCAATTCCCGTTAATATCGCGTCGTTGGTGCCTGTTTTTTTTGTTGTGGCTTTTAGTTGATCGCTGTACCTTTTAGCCGCTTTGAATTTTAATTTATCAACGGATTTGATATGCTCGTTAAATTCATCAAAACTTCCTTCATCCAAAAGAATTTTAATGTACGTTTTTGCTACCACCCGAAAGTGATACCCGCATTTCCAGCACACGTACAAATTCTTATCAAGTTCCTTTTTATAAATTATTTCTCCGCAGGTTTCACATTTAAGCCATAATCCCCCGGGAAGTTCCTTCCTTTTTTGGGGGGTTACGCCGCTTTTTTCTCTTCTAAACCATGCCATAGGGAATCTCCCAATTTATTTCTTTACTCATTAAAAGAGCGTCCTCATTTTCTCGCGCGTAATAATTTTTTCTCAAGCCTGTTTTTTTAAACCCATATTTTTCATACAAGCGAATCGCCTGACGGTTGCTCTCTCTTACCTCCAATTGAACAAACGAGCAATTATACTCAACGCCAATTTGCAAACTCAACCACAGGAGAGTTTCACCGATTTTTTTTCCACGAAACCTTTTTTCAACCGCGATATTGCTAAAATGAAATTCATCAAAAACAACATAGGAAACAGCATAAGCAATAATCCTATTGTCGCTTAAACCAACTATTGACATATTAAAGTTTTTTTCTTCCAGCCGATAAGAAAAACTTTCCGCTGACCAGGGCGAAGGGAAAATTTGCTCCTCCAGCTTCATCACCTGGTCAATATCATCACTTTCCATTCTTCGAATCTGCAGCTGAAAATCGTTTTCTAAATTGAATACAACCTGGTTGCGCAGGTTTTCAACCCACCGCGTTGGCACCAGGATTTTTGGCAATTTATTTCGTTGTATATCAGTGAAATTGAATTTATATGATTCCAATCTTTTTCTTCGCTTTAAAATCTTTCAAATAAAAAGGTACCAACTGATCGATATTTTCAAATTCATTTTTTAATATTTTTTCATAGCCTAACAGTGCAACAGAAAATCCGCTGGTATGGCTTATTTCCCTGGGCGCAATCTTTATTTTCTTTTCAAGTCCCCTGGTAATATAAGACTCAATTTCGTTTATTCCAACACTTAAAATTAATGTTTTTTCTTTAATCAATATTTCTAGTTGACTCATTTGTATCAGCCGGTATTCTGTCAGTCGGGTCAGCTCTTCACCTTTATACTTGTAAAGCGCGGTATAGGATTCTTCACCCTGTGCTTTAATTATTGGGCAAATTTGTTCGTTCCAAAATGCTGCTTGCGACGCCAAAACATCCAGCGTTGAAACCGAAACCACGGGTAGGTCCGCCGCCAAAGCCAACCCCTTCACAGCAGCCAGACCAATACGCAAGCCGGTAAATGATCCCGGACCAATGGATATAGAGATTCCATCCAAATCAGTCGGTTCAATTTTCAGATCGGACAACAACCTTTCAATAGAGGGTATCAACCTTTCCGCGTGTGCCCTTCTGATATTTGAACGGTATTCAGCAATCAGGGTTTTGTCCTCTGTAACCGCGATTCCCAAAATATCTGTCGCTGTATCAATTCCCAATATTTTCAACATCTGCTCTTTTTATTTTTAGACAATTCCATAGCCTGGGTTACTCTTGATTTCAGGGATTGAGTAACACAAATTGCATGCTGGTCATCTTGCGTTGTTTAGGTTTTTAAAACTCATGTTTATTTTGTAAACTGTTGAAACTTTCACTTTATTGTTGGCGTTTTGAGCGAACAACCGAATTAATTCGGTACTGATTCAGTGCGGTAAATAAAATTAACCGCTTTAGCAGTTTCCATTTATAATTCGTTTTAAAAACTTGACCCGCATTGTTCATCATATTTTTAAAGGCAGCGGGATAACATGAATTATTCACACATTAAGGAATAAATCGCAAAAACTGAGTTTCAAACATCAATCGTATCCGATCACAGGGGAGACCATTAAATGAAAATGAAATTGGACAGGATCACAGGATTCTCAAGATTAACTGGATTTCAAGTAGATTGATTTTGCAAATTATTCAAATTTTGTAATTATGTTACTCAATTTAATCCTGTAAATCCAGAATATCCTGTTATCCCCGATTAAAAGGATCGGGATCTACGACCTGTCAAAAAAAAATATTTGTTAATACCCTGTGATCGGTTACCCTCAATCAGATTTAACAAATTGATATTAATTAAATTATACCGCTTTTAATAAATGTCTGTGAATAATCCAAGAGTCAACTCTAAAAAGGTAAAAACCAGGTATTTCCCAATCAAAACAAATACTGTTTATATTGAAGTTATAGCACTATAATTTATGAAAAATCTTAAAATACCTGGTTTTTAGAATGGACTCATCCAAGTTAAGAAATAAAAATATCTACGAGATCATTTTCAGTCAGAGAAAATGACTTTCAATTTATCATCGAGGTTTTGACCTGTCAGGTTCGTTAAAACGATTTCCCGGCAATTTTCCTTTCCAGAATCAAACAGACTTTTTAACTGAATTTTAATAATATTTTCCGGGAAAAAAGAAGCTGATCGTTCAGCCCACTCAACCAGGCAAATTCCGTTACCATAAAAATACTCTTCATATCCCAGATCAAAAATTTCTTGTTCCGAATCAATGCGGTAAAAATCAAAATGATAAACCGGGTATTTTCCTTCGTACTCATTTATGATGGTGAAAGTTGGGCTTGACACCTCATTTTCACAGCCCAGCCCTTTACAGACGCCTTTTATAAAACATGTTTTACCGCTTCCCAGTTCACCAAAAAAAGCAATCACATCTCCCTGTTTCAACAAGCTGCTTATTTTTTCTCCCAGCGCTCTGGTTTCTGCTTCACTTTTAGAAATTTTTCGATATCTTGTATTCAACCCTGCTATTTCGCCTCCAGCTTAATTACGGGCAAAATCACTTCTTCCATGGAAACACCACCATGTTGAAACGTATCTTTGTAATAATTCAAATAATGATGGTAATCTGTTGGATAAACAAAATAATAGTCTTCTTTGGCAATTAAATAATTAGTATTAATTCCCTTTTGGGGCAATTGATAATCAACTGGTTTCTTAATGTTTATGGCGTATTTTGGATCGCATTTTAAACTCTTTCCAAATTTGTAGCGCAAATTTGTCGATGTCTCGCGGTCGCCGATGACCTTTGCGCCTCTTAAACTGCGTATGCTTCCGTGATCAGATGTAATGATAATCGTGTTCCCCAATTTTGCCAGCTTTGATAAAATTTTCAGAAATATGGAATGTTCAAACCAGGATTTGGTGAGCGACCGGAATGCAGATTCGTCCGGCGCGATTTCTTTCAACACTTCGGAATCGCTGCGGCTATGTGCTAAAAAGTCAATAAAATTAAATACAACCGCCAAAAGCGGAGCCTTTGAGTATGAGTTGATGTTTTTATACAAATTTTTTGCTTCGTTCGATTCAATTATTTTGACATATTTCATTGAAATATCTTTCATTCCGAAACGGTTAAGCTGGCTTTCTAAAAACCGGTGTTCAAACCGATTGAAACTGGATTCATTTTTATCATCTACACCCCATAATTTTGGAAATTCTTCACTCATTTGAAATGGGCTTAACCCGGAAAATATCGCGTTCCTTGAATAAGGAGTCGCCGTTGGCAAAATTGAGAAATAATAATCTTTAAATATTTGGTAGTTTTGATATAATAATGGCTCCATTGCAAGCCACTGATCTACCCGCAAATTATCGACAATTACAAAAACTACTTTTTTCCCTTTGGCAATCTCTGGCAGGACATGCTTTTTTACCACATCCATCGATAAAGTGGGCCGTTCAGAACTATTTACCCAGTTAACGTAATTATCCTCGACAAACCTGGCAAACGCCAAATTGCATTCACGCTTTTGTGAAAATAATGTTTGACGTAATCCCAACCCATGATGCGTATCAAGCTCCAATTCCCAGTCGGTGATTCGCAAATACACATTAATCCAATCTTCAACATCGAGCGGTGTCATTAGCCGGCTGACAATTTTCTGGAAATCCTGCGCGTAATCCCTGGATAATTTTTCCCTCTCAATTTTTCGCCCGTCCAATATTTTTTTACAGGCTAACAAAATCTGGGAAGGATTGACAGGCTTGGTTAAATAATCATCGATACGACTGCCGATGGCTTCATCCATCAACAATTCACCCTCGCTTTTGGTAATCATAATAACCGGCAACGAGGAGTTGAACTCTTTAATTTCCCCCAGGGCGGTTAAGCCGTCCATCCCATGCAGCATTTCATCTAAAAGAATCAGGTCAAAATTATTTTTTTTTATGAGCGTCAATCCATCCTCAGCATTGGGGACGGGAGTAATCTTATACCCGCGTTCCTCCAGAAACATGATATGAGGTCTTAGCAGCTCAATTTCATCGTCTATCCACATTTTTAACTTTGCGTTCTTTATAATTGAAGCCCACCATTTTTGTAAAACCGGTCGCCACAATGACCTCTGCCCCTTCGTCCTTGATTATCAAATAATCAAACGTGAATCGTATTTTTTCTAAATGTGAAATACGAACGAGAATTTTCAACCGGTCGCCCCAAAAAGCCTCAGCTTTAAAATTCACCTGAGCCTGGCTCATGATCAGACTGACATCTTCTCCGATGGACATTTCAGAAAAGCCGAATTGATCCAGGTAGCGTAACCTGGCTTCCTGGAATAAGACCAAAAATTTGTCATTTCCCAAATGTCCGCCATAATTAATGTCACCAATAGAAACTTCCATCTCTGTAGAAAATCGAAAATCCTGCTCCATTCATACCACCTTGAATTTTAAACATGTCAAATCTTTCAAACAACGTTTGTCTTGAGTCTAAAACTCTGCCGTAACACCGACAGTAAAATTTCTAATCTCCGCCATATTTCTTTCTATTTGCGTGTAATAATAATCAAAAGCATTGTTAACAGCCAGTTGAAAATCATAATTTAAAAAATGATAAAGCAGCCTGAAGCTCCAGACTTTTTGCGGTACCCTGTCATCATAATAAAATAATTTAACCGCCTCGATGCGGCTGGCGTATCGGTAATCAGCGTGCAGCTCCCAGTCGCCCAATCTTATCGATGGGTTAATAAAGGCGATGGTTTTGGGTCGATAGGTCAGCGGCTCTCCTGTTGAGACGTCTTGGTGATTTAAAAGGGTTGCTGTCGCCTGCAGCCTGATTCTATCTTTCCACCAGACACCCGAGGTCGTAAATTCGAGTCCTTCAATTTTTGCTCTTAGCAGATTTTGAAAACGAACAGAAACTCTCACATCTTTGGCAAATTCGATTTGACTTTGCCTGAGATCAACCTCGATAAGATTATCAAAATCATTTCTAAAAGCGCCAAATTCCACATACCATTTTTTTGTGAAATACTGCCTCACACCAATATCATAAGACCACGAAGTTTCCGCTTTTAATTCAGGATTCGCTTCTACGATGACGCTGTTATTTTCAAAGTCAAGGTATCGCTCGGCAATTGTAGCAGCCCTGAAGCCGCTTCCGGCAGAAGAGCGAATAACCGTGTTTTCAAATGGGTTGTAATTTACTCCCATTCTGGGGCTGAAAAGGCTCTGCGAAATCCCGCCGACAAGCTGATATTTATCATACCTGCCACCCGGGCTAATCCTGATTTTATCATTTATCCTGTATTCTGCCTGGGCGTACAATCCAATTGTGTATCCTTTATGATCGCCAAAATATTTTGTGCTGCCGGTATCCCACTTTAATTCACAACCATAGGTAACATCAAAATTTGAATTCATTAGCAAATCACCCTGTACTTCCGCGCCCACTGTAAAATGTCCAGGAAGAACCGTTTTGAAAATTATATTCCAGCTTTCCGGTCAGATTCCAGCGTTTAAAATCACCCACTTCAGTGTAGCCGGTCGAAACATGTCGCCCGGCGGAAAATCGAAATCCGAGGGGTCCTATTTTCCGACTGTGGCTGATATCCACCCGCCCAAACTGCAATGGCAAATCAGTCCATTTCCATTCCTCGTACCGAGGTTCATCATATTCACCCGCTGTAACACGTACAATCGTCTTGCCCTGTTCTGTTGGTGATTTTGTAATAATATTAATCAAACCACCAAGAGCAGCCGTGCCCCAGAGAGCTGATCCCGCTCCCTTGACAACTTCGATTCTTTCAATATCGAGCACCGGCATCAAATCCCAGTTGAATTCACCTGTATCACTTGCCATCACCGGGACACCATCAACCAGCAACAGGGTGCGATTGGCAGCGCCAATTGTAAAACCGGTTGAACCACGAATGTTAACCTGGTCGCGAATAAAATTTACTCCGGGTACTGTTTCCAAAACCTGATCAACTCTGAGCGATGCGCGGTTTCGTATTTCTGACTCTGAAACTACGGAGACACTATTGGGTGTAAAGTCCAATTGTTTTTCCATTTTGCTGGCGGAAACAATCAAAGGATCAAAGTCGATGACAGATTCTTTTAACTGAAAAAAAACTTCAACCGTATCATTTTGAAAAATTGTAATATCTGCTTTTTGACCTGATTCATGCCCAATCATTGTCGCGCGTATGGAATACTTACCTGGCGGAACATTATAAATTATAAATTGCCCGTTCCTGTCTGTGCTTGCTCCCAGGAAAGTACCCACAAGCTGCACATTGGCGCCAATTAATTTAATCTTTGTTCCAGTCTCGAGAACGCTTCCTTTGACGATGCTGTTATGCCTTGCTTGTAAATTATTGAAACAAAACAGAGAGCAAGCAGTCAGCAGTAAAAAAAGATTTAATGTTTGTTTGCGCATAAGAGTTTAGATTAAATCTAAAATTGACAATGCTATTTCGCTAATTTAGATAAGGCTTGACAAGAATTGGCAGCTCTTAACGCGTTGTATTTTGTTAAAAACCAACAGCCAAACGCTAAAAGCTATTTCAACTTTATTGCAAGCATTAGCTAAGGCAGATTTAAATTATCAAAATTCACATTGATATTTATATTTGTCAAATCATCATTAGGATTTACTTGTACTGTGCCCGGTTCACCGGGATTAGCCGGGTTTTCATAGACACCAATTTCTATCAGGTCGCTTAAATTTTTTATATTTTTCCCAATCCAATACAAAACAATATAGCGATACACTCCCGAATTTACCGCCAGCCGATAGGATGAAGAATTTACAAAAATTGGCTGGGCATAATCAAAATTTGAAAACGTAAAAAATTCAAAATCATTAGTTGGCTTTGTGGGAAAAATTGCCAGTAAAAGCATGGAAGTATCCTCGTGCCACTCCCCTTCGTAAGTAATGTCGCCAGATATATAAGCATCTTTATTAACCAGTTCCCAATTCGCTGTAAAATCAACGCTGTCAACAACAGGATTTTCTTTTGTCACAAACACAGTATCAGGAAAAAACAACCCGCTTTCTCCTGTATAAAAACCCATCAACCCGGTTAAGTTCCAGTCCTGCCCTTTTTCTTTCCACAATACTCCAATCAACTCGTAGCTGGTTCGCGATACAGGAACTTCAAACTCTACGAAAACCCCGCTTTCATAATTAAGGGGACCTGACCTGCCAACATACAAAAAATTTTGCGGGTCTTTGGGCGGAAATTCCTTCAAAGCAAAGACCTCGACCCGGTCTGTGTTATCCGGGGCTTCCCCTTTAAAAAAGGTTATCGTCCCTTTAATTTTATAACTGACCGGATATAGTCCATGATCGATTTCACATGAGATGATTAAAACCAGTGCTATCGCAATGGAAGATATGGTTATTAATATTTTTTTCATTGCAGCCTATTTAATGAAAACCATTCTTTTTGTTTGGCTAAAATCAGCCCCGGATATTTTATAGAGATAAATTCCAGTGGACACCGGATTGCTTAACTGATCTTTTCCATTCCAAACTGTTGAATAATTTCCCCTTCTTTTAAATTCATTTACCAAAGTATTGATTTTTTCACCGGTAATTGAAAATATCTCTATTTTGATTTGTTGATCTGTGGAAATATTGTACTGGATTTGTGTGGATGAGTTAAAGGGATTCGGATAATTTTGTTTCAAAATATATTCACGCGTAACCAGCTCATCTGCTTTCTCTTTTACATCTGTTCCCGTTGCCTCAAACTCCCATGAAACCACCTTCCAATTTCCAAGATTGTTTTGTACTTTTATTTTTGCCCGGTGCGTTCCGGCAGACAGTGGATTTTCAGGAAAGTAATAAACTTTATTCCCATCATATCCACAAGAATCTGTGACCTCCTCACCATCAAAATAAAAATAAACCGAATCATCAACCATGCCAAAATAGCTGTCTTTATACCGCGCGCTTATTTCTGGCCGCGCCTGAGTAACGGTCATATTAGGGACAGGATTCAGCCGAAAAATATAGGGATAACCTTTGATCAAAAATTTGTCATACGAAAGATTGTTTTCTCTGCTATTTTCTATAAGCAGATTATCTTCATCAACAAGCGCCGCTATTGCCCAATAACCGCTGTGAAGAGAATCGGGAATTTGGGCTTCAACAGAGATCGTTACCGAGTCCTTCGCTCCAATTTCAGGCACAAATATTTTGCCCAACACAGAATCCAATTCATTAAAGTAGATATTTGGCGACAGGTAAATAGTTACCTCACTCGAGTCGCTTGCTTTGCTGCCCAAGTTATATATTTTAAAATCAAAGGAAATCGTTTCCTGAGTCTCTACTGTGTCGGGTAAAATAAAATCACCCACGCTCAGATCGCAACCATCCCGCATATAAATTAAACAATGCACCACATTCAGATTAGAGTGCCCGCTGCTATATCCGGGCCAATCATAAACCACGTCTCTGCCATTGTAGTTCATATAACCCTGGTTTTTATTCCCGTACGGATCGTTGACTCTCACACTGCGCTGTTCGCCATTATACCCGATCGCCAAAATATAGTGTCCTGCTGTGGTCAGGCTATTGAGAATAACGATGGGGAATTCTTTATCAATATCATTTTGCAACTTTGAAAAAGTCGGGCTCCAGTCCACTGTTGACCCGAGACCATGCTGGCGCGCGTATTTTGCCATATTTCCTTTTGTGTCTGCCCAGTTATTTTGAATGATAAATCCGTACCCGCCATAACCAAGGCTGCTATTGGGATCGTACCCGCCAATATCATAAGTATAGCCGTTAAATGAATAAATTTCGCAAATGTACCTGCCGTGTGTGCTGACGTGAGCGTATGGAGAAGAGCAATTACAATTCCAGTCGGGTAAAACATTGTAATAGGTCAACGCCATCATGGCAGAAGTTGCGCCGCACGCCCAATGTCCATTAAACCAGTTGGGTGTATCATAAACCTGGTGAAAATACGGGGCTTGAAAATTTTTAATATCCGCCGACCCTCTCATTTCCTGATGTTTCTGGATTGGTGGTGGTTTAAGCCAATCAAATGCAGCAGTATTAACCAGGGTTTTTTGTACGGATAAAAATTTGTTTTGGGAAGGCGTGGTTTTAAACTGAGCCGTAATAATGCTGCTATTTTCAACATAAACGATTTGTTGATTAGGCGCGGAAAAAGAAACATGGACGATGTTAACGTCTCCATCAAATTCAAACCTATTTTTATTTTTACCATCATAGTCCACAATAACCGGTTCAGCACTAATTAGCTGTAATCTTTCTCCCCAATGATATTCGCTGTAAACAAGCTGCTTGCTGTCTGCCAACCAGCTTACCGATCCACCCGCGCCAATTTGATAGCTTTTTTTAATTTCATGGTCAAAAACCCATATATCTCCCGACAGACTACTTGCGGCAATTTTCCTGCTATCCGGTGACCAGACAGGGCTGAAGTACCCCCTGTTGTCTTTTGTCAATTTTGTACGATTGCTTGTCATAAGATCGATTATCCAAAGTTGGTCATCAATATCATTATAAACAATTTTTTTTATAAAGCGGAACAATTGTTTTTGAAGCAAGGTCATAAATAGCCGGCTGTTGCTTCCCGTCTCTGTCTATCAATTTAAATCCTATCCACTTGCCATCAGGAGAAAAGCTGGCGCCATAACCGGCATTTAAATTTGGCGTTATCACTTCTATTTCATTACTAATTCTGTTGAGCAAAAACAAACCAAAATAGTCCTCACCGCTAAAAAGAATTTCCTCTCCGGTTGGAGACAGAAGCGGATTGGTCATATTTTGGGTAAATGACACAAGTTTATTAGCCTCACCAGCGAAAACATTTCCCGTTAAAATAAAACAAATAATCATCAGCAAGGCTGTTCTTTTAAACATAATCTTACAAAGCTCCACTTGGTTGTAATAAATTGTTAAGTCTTAAAATTTACAAATATTTGATATAAGATGCAATTAAATTTTCATCGTAAAACATCAGTTATGGAGTATTCAAAACGTCGCATACTTGAAATTGTAATAATTAGTCATGTTCATAGCTTCAATAATTATATTTGTTAAGTGATGCATTATCTACATTTTTGAAATGTACGACATCTCTGTCCACCACCGGTAAGCGAGGTATTACTTTTCATCCAAGTTTTTTATTGTTTGTTTGAAAAACTCTTTGTATATTTTTAATTATTTTGCTATCCTATTTAATCAAGATTTTCGCCTCCATCCGAAAAAATCGGTCGATATTTTTTTGTTGTACTATTTATTCTCTGTTTTCACTGTTGTTATTATGGATGGAATTCAGAATAGAACTCATTTTTAAACGATAAAACTCTTTCATGAAAAACAGTCAAGAAAAAACCCTTCGCCTTGATAAATGGTTAAAAATCGCTCTCATTTTTAAAACAAGATCAAAAGCAGCCGACGCCTGTTTGCAGGGGAGAATCAAAGTTAATGACCAGTCCGCCAAAGCTTCAAAAATAGTAAAAATAGGCGACACCATTACCATCAAAATGAAGTGGCGAAAAAGAAAATTAGACATACTTGATATTGTTGGAAAAAGCATAAAAGCTGCCGATGCGAAACTTTTGTACCACGAACATGAAATGACATCAGAAGAGAAAGAAGCAGAAGACATTCGTGGCTTATTTTATAAAGCCGCCAGCACCAGCCGTCCAAAATATAAAGGACGTCCCACAAAAAAAGAACGACGGGATATGGAAAAATTTCGAAACAATAATGACGCTGTAAATTAGCGAAAAGTGCTTCTTTCCACATTACATTCCTAAAAACACAATCGCGATCACGCCAAAAGTCAACGCACCAATCCCATAAGAATCTAATTTTTCCTTCCAAATAATCGCTGCCGAAATAGTTGTTAACAGTATAATTCCTATATTCACCACAGGATAGACAATGATTGCAGGTAATCGCGCCAGGGCTGATAGCAGAAAAAAAGTACTGAAAACGTTTGGCACACCGAGAATCATTCCACGATAAAAATCTGGTTTTTTGATTTTTACTTTTTTCGAAAATATCAAAGCCAATGTATAAAGAAAAGAAAAAAAGAATATTACAAACAGGAAAAAAGGTTTCTCAAGTACGGCAATCAGATAAACGTATCCCTCGGATTTGAATTTACCAACTGCCATATTCTTTACCGAAAAATAAAAAAAGATAATTGTCATTAAAGCAAAAAGTAACCCGAAGGTTTGATAAGAGTTTGGTATTTCATAAAAAAAAAGCATTGAGAAAGTTACCGGAACAATTACTGACAATCTCGAACTCAATGAAGCAAGCGCGGTACCCGCCGACGAAACTGCTTTTGCAAAAGCAAAAAATGATAATACAAAAATCAAAGCCAGCAGCATTCCGAAAACAAATGTAAACAAGGAGAACTTTGTTTCACTTTCAAAAATAAGAAACAAAGCGCTAATTAAAAAGGCGACAAAATAGTTGGCATTAAGCAAAACTATGGGAGTTCCCTTTTGTACATCATTTTGCTTAAGGATTAAGGCGATACTTGTCGAGCAGATTATCGTTAATAAAAGAGGAAGCATTGTTGGTATTCTTTAGCGTTTTTCGGATTAAAGGACGGATTGTCATTTATATTTGATATGACTTAACAATTCAATTACAACTTCATTCCTGCGATTGGCGCTATTGAAAGGGGTGATTGGGTGCCAAGCTTGAGTTTTTGATATCCAACCCAGGCGATCATCGCGGCGTTGTCAGTACAGAAGATAGGCTCTGGGATCAGTATGTGTTTTTTTTCTTTTTCTGCCGATGCTTTCATTCGCGCGCGTAAATAATTGTTACGAGCCACCCCTCCTGCCAGGACAATTTGATGAATATTATTCTCATTGGCTGCCCACATCGTTTTTTTAATCAGGACATCTGCCAATGCCGCCTGAAAACTGGCAACGATATCCACCATATCCTTTTTTCGTTGTTCTTCAGAAATGCTTTTCAAATAATACAGCACGGCTGTTTTTAATCCACTGAAACTAAAATTATAATTTTTACTTTTAAGAAGCGCCCGAGGAAAATTGACAAAGTTCTCGTTCCCGTTTGTAGCCAGTCTATCAATGACGGGTCCGCCAGGATAACCAAGCCCCATCATTTTGGCAACTTTGTCAAAAGCTTCACCTGCCGCGTCATCTTGTGTCTTTCCAAGTATTTGGTATTCACCAAAATTTTTGACCAACACCAACTGTGTATGACCGCCGGAAATAACCAGAGAGATAAACGGCGGTTTAACCTGATGAGATAAATTAATCGCAAAAATGTGACCTTCGATATGATTAATTCCAATAAGCGGGCGCTTTAATGTGTAAGCTAATGCCTTTGCTGTATTTATACCAACAAGCAATGATCCTGCCAAACCGGGACCCTGGGTAACAGCCATGCCATCGATTTCCTTTAAATCCAGCCTGGCTTCTTTCAGAGCCTGTTTAATGATGGGTAAAATCGCCCTGATATGTTCTCGAGACGCCAGTTCAGGGACCACACCACCAAATTCCTCGTGTACCGCTTGTGAAGCAACGATGTTTGACAGCAATCCTTTTGAGCTATATATTGCCGCCGCGGTTTCATCGCAGGACGTTTCTATTCCCAAAATGGTCATAATTGATTTCCAATTTAATTCTTTTTCACGACAACAATTTTAAAATGCGTTGGCGAGACATCCCGCGATCTAATACCCTTAGGAATTATCATATATGCAGGATGAGTTTTATCTTTTGATAACTTTACCTTTTCATAATCGATATAAGCCTTTATTTCATCCCTGCTGACATTTAACAGTACATCTGTTCCCCCTACAAGAACCAGGGAAAGCGTCGAAGGAATAACAATAGCGTTATTTTCCGGAGGAGGATTTATAACCTGAACAGGAATGTTCCGGAAGGGTTTCTCCATTAGCTTTTGAACATCAGCAAAAACTTGGACATGCTCTATATTTAACGAAACATGCGGAATATCAGGGACAACTAACCTCACCTTTTTATCCACATCCTTTTTTATTTTCCGAAAGGTTTTATCCTGGGTGGAAACTTCCGATATCAATTTAATTGTTGATTTCGGGCCCATTATTTCCACTGAGTCAGGGATTAGTTTTGTATCGCCGACAACAGTATAACCGGGCAGTGTTTCAATCTTTGACTTATTACTGATTGCTACCTTTTTGGTAATCAACTTTTCAATATCAATTTTAATTTCTTTGGGCTCAACAATATTGAGTGCTTCAACTTCAGTAGTCCGCATAAGTTTAATGTTGCTTTTATCAAGTGGCAATAAGACCGAACCATCAATTTTTCCAACATCCAGAATATATGAAACATCATTGCGCAACATCACCGTAAATAATGTTCGCCCTTTACCCCAAAATGTCGCTTTGATTTTTTTTGGAAGTTGGTTTGTTATTACTCTGTCTGTCCCCAGGTTTACAACTTCAGTTGAAACATTAAATGAATATCGATAATTATCTTCCGTTTTGACAAAAAACCAGAGGAGCACGGCAAGAAATCCAACCGTAATTTTGTATTTAAAATTATTAAATATTTTTTCCTGAACAATCATAATCCCGCTACAAATTGAAAGAGGGTATCAGGAACGGCTTCCTTTTACCCTCTTTATAATAAAAACTCATTAAAAGCGATTGGTCCTTATTTTGCGGATTGACTAATCACTTTGCCAAAACTTACCTCACCATTGTCAATGCGAATATTGAATCCACATTCAGGATTCGTACAGACCCAGGCTTTGTACCTTATGGAAGAGCCTTCTCGTCCGTAATCAGATAAAGGAACCAACACGCCATTAGAACACTTCAAACACTCCGGGTACATATTTTCCATTAATCGTTACCTCCCCTCACCAATTTAGCAACTTGGTTTTTTAACTGTTCATTATCAGCAAATATCGAATTCGTTTTTTCGCATAATTAAAAATTTAATATAATAATTCAATAAAGTCAATACTTTTTTATTTTAATTACAATATCTATTTTATTGTAAATTAAACAAAAAAGAGCTGCTAAAAATTATCAGCCTTTGACAAATCGATATCCTAAATTTCAAAAAGTAACTTTGCATACTTCCCGACCACATTGAAAAGCCAGTCTGTTTTCGAATTGAACAAATAGCCCCATGCCATAAGTGATTGCAAATGCACAAAACATCTGATTTCTCTCAATGGTACTGTAAATAAACGGCTTTATCCTTATTTGCAATGCCTCTAAAAAACTATTCCTTAACTACCCAAAGTTTTATTTTTGATTCAACTTCAGGGTGTATCTTTATCGGCACTTCATAAATTCCAAGCGCTTTAATCGGGTCCTGGAGCACTATTTTCTTCCGATCAATCTCAAATCCTTTTTCTTTGAGAAGGTCAGCAATATTCTGTGTCGTGATGGAGCCAAATATTTTGTCTTCCTCACCCACAGTGACCGTCGCAGTGCAGGAAATTTTATTCAATTCTTCCGCCAATAATTCGGCTTCTTTTTTATCTTTACTGATTTTTAGCTCTTGATGTTTTTTCTCGTTTTCCAAACGCTGAATATTGGTCTTGTCTGCCTTTAAAG
Source organism: Candidatus Zhuqueibacterota bacterium 4572_119 (assembly GCA_002084535.1). Classification (GTDB taxonomy): domain Bacteria; phylum Zhuqueibacterota; class Zhuqueibacteria; order Thermofontimicrobiales; family Thermofontimicrobiaceae; genus NBLI01. The sequence continues at coordinate 10,789 of NBLI01000041.1, read as the reverse complement.
CAATACCCTTTGGAATCAATAAATTTCTCGCAAATCCATCTTTAACAGTTACCACATCACCGGCTTTTCCCAATGATTCATAATCTTTACACAATATTATTTTCATTTTTATAATCCTTCAAAACTTTGAAAATTCAAGCTATCTTGTCATTTCAGAAATGTATGGAATTAAAGCCAAATGTCTGGCGCGGTTAATCGCCCTGACTAATTGTCTTTGATGTTTCGCGCACGTACCAGAAGTCCTTTTGGGGATAATTTTTCCCTGTTCCGTGGTAAAACGCATCAGTTTTCGTTCATCACTGAAATCAATATAATTTACATTGTCTTCGCAAAAGCGACATATTCTTTTTTTCTTCATCATGGTAATGAATTCCTTTTTCTTTACTATAGACCTTCAAATAGTTATTATTAAAAGTTAAAGATCCAGATCACTATATCCAAAATCATAATCTTTTTTTTCTTCTGCATTATAATCGAACTCTTTTTCTTCGCCAGCCTTGTTTTCCTTCTTCCGTCATCATTTCTCCAGCTTCGACTCTGAAGTTCACCATCAACTATTACAGCACTACCTTTTTTGATGTTTTCATAACAACTTTCCGCCAATTTATACCAGGCTACAACACCGATATAGCACACGTTTTCTCTCCATTGACCGTTGTTATCTTTAAATTTTCGATTGGAAGCGATAAAAAAATTCGCCACCGGAGTGCCATTTGTCGTCTTTCTAAATGATGGATCACATGTTAAATTACCAGCTATTAAAATGTTATTAATGTCTGGCATCTTTAAATTTGCCATCATTAAGATCCTCTTTCTGCATATTAATAAATTATCAGTATTTTCATCAAGCTTATTTTATTCATCTTTGCTCAAAGACTCATCGTCTTCTGGTTCAACAATTGATTCTTCCGAGGACTCTTCTTCTGCATCGGCAAGGGCATCAGTTGCCGGCTTTTTTTCTTCCAAAGCTGGCGCGTCGTCCACTTTATCTTCCTTTTCTTCTGGCACCTTTTTTTCCTGCGTGCGTTTTAGTTTTTCTTGTTCCCGCTGCTCCAATGCTCTTGCGTTTAAATGAATAGTGAGATAGCGCAAAATATTTTCATCCAACCCATATTCGCGATCCAGCACGCTTATCAAATTATTCGGCGCGTCGAAGAGGAATTCCACATAATATCCATACTGGCGTTTTTTGATCTCGTAAGCCAGGCGTTTCTTTCCCCAACGGTCTAATTCGTTAATCTTTCCACCGTTATTGCTAATAATTCGTTCTACTTTTTCGATAATTCCATCGATCTCTTCACTCTTAAGCAAAGAATCGATTACAACTATAGATTGATAAGTTCTCAAAATTAACTTAGCCTCCTGTTTCCATTTATTTAAATAAGGGCGCCAACACCAAAGATATGACGCTCATTAATTTTATTAAAATATTTATTGAAGGACCTACTGTGTCTTTCAAAGGATCACCAACCGTATCTCCAACCACAGCAGCTTTATGAGTTTCTGATCCTTTTCCTCCAAAATTTCCTTCCTCTATATACTTTTTGGCATTGTCCATCGCGCCACCGGAATTTGCCATTTGAATACCCAGCATAAGCCCGGTAACCAAAGCCCCGACAAGCATTCCCGCCAAAGTTTCTTTTCCCAAAAACAAACCAACCAGCACAGGCGCTGCTATCGCGATCCCGCCCGGTAACAACATCCCGTTAATCGCGCCAACAGTAGAAATATCAACGCACCTTGCTGAGTCAGGTAATGCTTTTCCCTCAAACAATCCGGGAATCTCTTTGAACTGCCTTCTTACTTCCGCAATCATTTTAAACGCGGAATTGCTAACCGCTTTAAACAAAAGAGAAGAAAACAAGAACGGCAACATGCCACCAATGAGCAGTCCCATTAAAACCTTTGGTTCTTTTATATCAGCCACGCCAACATCTGCGGATTTCATATACGCAGCCAACAAACCCAACGCGGCAAATGCTGCCGAGCCAATAGCGAAACCTTTGCCAATCGCGGCTGTAGTGTTTCCTACTGCATCGAGGTTGTCCGTTACTTCTCTGACTGAAGGATCGAGATTTGCCATCTCGGCAATACCTCCGGCGTTATCCGCAATCGGCCCATAAGAATCAACAGCGACAATGACACCAGTAGTCGCTAACATACCAAAAGCAGCCAGTGCAACGCCATAAATTCCAGCATAATAGTTTGCCAAAACAACAGCAATACCGAGCACAATAACCGGTATCGCGGTGGATGCCATTCCCACAGACATACCACTGGTCACGGTGATCGCCGCGCCACTTTGGGAATCCTCAGCTAATTGACGCACTGGTTTATATTTCTTTGATGTAAAATATTCGCTGGTAAAACCAACAATTACACCAGAAACGATACCGCAAATTGTGGCAAAGAACGGTCCCATCACAGAAAATTTTTCAATCGTGTCCTGGTCTGTCATTACCTCAAAACTAACGCCCTGATATTTTACGATAAAAAAGGTAGCCAGCGCGGTTAAACCGGCACTTAAATATGTTCCACCCATCAGCGCTGACTGCGGATTTTTTCTTCCCACAATCCTGACAAACATTACCCCCAATATTGAAGAAATAATTCCAGCGCTGGCAATAGATAATGGGAGAGTTTTTAATTGGGGTGCCGCGATTCCAAGGGTTGCCGCAATCGCCATTGCAGCGATAATGGATTCAACATAGGATTCCAACAAATCCGCGCCAAGTCCGGCAACATCACCAACATTATCCCCCACATTATCGGCGATTACAGCCGGGTTCCGGGGATCATCTTCAGGGATTCCGGCTTCTACTTTGCCCACTAAATCCGCGCCCATATCAGCGCCTTTTGTAAAAATCCCACCACCACTTCTCGCAAACAGAGCAACCAGACTCGCACCCATGGCGTAACCATTAATTATTGTTGGTTCACCATCAAAAACGATAAAAAATATACTCAAACCCAAAAGCGCTAATCCAACAACACTCATCCCCATAACCGCGCCACCGCTGATTGCAATACTCAACGCCCCTTTAATACCTCCGGTGATTGCCCCCTGCGTTGTACGCGCGTTTGCTTTTGTTGCGATGCTCATGCCAATGTATCCGGCTAAAGCAGAAACAAGCGCGCCACCGATAAACGCTACAGACGTTTTCCAACCGAGTTCAACTTCAGTTAAAAAAGGTGCTGCGGCAATTAACACAGCGATAACAACCACAACAATTGAGACATATATGTATTCTCTTTTAAGAAACGCACGCGCTCCCTGTTGGATGGCTAACGATATTTGAGCCATGCGCTCATTTCCAATATCCTTTTTAAGAATATCAAGTATTAAATAAGCAACAAAAAATAATTGTTTATTGCTTCAGTATTATTTAATTATACTCATTCATCGCTTTTGCCATGCCATGTTGAATATAAAACAAAACACAGCTCATTGCTTTATCAATTACAAGAGCTAATGCTGTTTTGTCAGCTTCAGAAAATGTCGTTAAAACAAAATCTACTAACTCACCTGAATATTCAGCACTTGATATCCCAATCCGCAACCTCGCGAATTGATCGGTCTCGATTTCCCCGATAATTGATTTCAATCCATTATGTCCGCCATAACCACCTCTTGGCCTAATTCGAATTTTCCCAAGCGGCAGACTTATGTCATCACTGATAACTAATAAATTTGCGGGATCCAAACCATATTTCTTAATTCCTCTGGAAACCGCGGTTCCACTCAGATTCATATAAGTTGTTGGCTTCATTAAAAAAATTTGATTTCCTTCGAATTCAAACTTTGTTGCCTCAAATTTTCGATATCTTTTGAAAGAACATTTAAATTGCTTTGCTATTGAATTAACAACCATAAATCCAGCATTATGCCGAGTAAGTTTATATTTTTTACCCGGGTTTCCCAATCCAATGACAAGAAATTTATTATTCATGCAAATTTTAAAAGATCTTTAAAAAAACTTTTTTTTCACAAATTAAGCATCCGAACTTTCGGCGTCTTCACTCTCTCCGGCTCCCTCTTCGCCTTCTTCCAATTCACCTTCTTCAACCTCTTCTACCTCTTCCTTCACAACCGTCGGAGCCAAAACAGAAACTATTGGTTGATCATCTTCAAGCTCAACAGTCGCGTTTTCAAGGGAAAGAGTTCCAACTGTAACTGAGTCTCCAATGTTCAACTCACTAACATCAACATCGATACTGTCAGGAATGTCGAGCGGCAAACAAGTAACGTCAATTTCACGAAGATACTGATGTAAAACACCGCCATGGTCCTTAACACCAACGGCAGCCCCTGTTATATTTATGCTAACAGGAACAGTGAGCTTTTCTTTTAACTTGACCCCCATAATGTCAACGTGAAATAATCTTTGTTTCACCGGGTCGGTTTGATATTCTTTCACAATCGCTTTTCGTTTTCTTTTATCACCCAACCTGATGTCTATCAATCCTGAATCCGATGTCAATATTTTTACCATCTCTCTTTCGTCAACCACAATGGGTACTGTTGTTTCACCCTGCGCGTAAAAAACACCAGGGATTTTCCCTTCTTTTCTTAATTGTTTAGCATAACCTTTGTGAGTATTCTCTCTTACTTCTGCTTTTAATTCTAATTCTGCCATTATAACGCTCCATTAACTTAACCAAAAAATTAATCAAATAAAATACTTATAGATTCTTCATTGTGAATTCGTTTTATCGCATTACCAAACATATTTGCCACGGATATTATTTTAAAATTTGACAGCATCTTTTCTTGATTTATAGAGACTGTATCCATCATCACAAATTCTTTTAATGCGGACTTTCTAATTTTTTCAATTGCATCACCCGATAAAATTGGATGAGTACAAGCCGCATAAACATTTTTTGCCCCTTCTTTTTTTGCTCTTTCAACTGCTTTTACCAGAGTACCCGCCGTATCAACAATATCATCAATAATTAAAAGGTTCTTATCTTTTACTTCACCAATCAGGTGCATAACTTCTGCCCGGTTCGGACCTGAACGGCGCTTATCGATTATTGCCAGAGGCGCCTTTAAACGTTTCGCGTATGCCCGTGACATTTTTACGCCGCCAATGTCTGGTGAAAGCACAACCAGATCAGGAATTTTTCTTTTTTTAAAATATTCCGCCAGAATCGGTGAAGAATATAAATGATCCAGCGGTATATCAAAAAAACCCTGGATTTGCGAAGCGTGTAAATCCATTGTTAAAACACGATCTGCTCCTGCTGTGCGAATAATATTCGCGACAAGCTTGGCAGTAATTGCCACTCTTGGCTGATCTTTTCTATCCTGCCGGGCATAGCCAAAATAGGGAATAACCGCTGTGATTCTGCTGGCTGACGACCTGCGAGCCGCGTCAATCATTATCAGCAACTCCATAAAATTATCAGAAGGTGAGCAAGTTGGCTGTACAATAAAAACATCGCAACCCCGTATATTTTCATTATACTTAACCCATATCTCACCATCGCTAAACCTGTTGATACTTGACTCCCCTAAGGAAATGTCCAGGTATTGAGCGATCTTTTCTGCCAACTCCCGATTTGCTGTACCAGTAAATATTTTTAAAGAATTTGCCATATAAAAAATCCGTGAAATGAAAAATGACGAAAATCAAACGGGGCAAAGTAGATAATCAAAGTAATTCAACATTAATAACCTTGTGCTTAACATCAGCGAATTCTAAAACTAGAGTTGCTCCCACTCTGATTTTCGTCATTTGACAAACTCAATGACGATATTTGTCTGACAAAATGAGCTGGGGCGGGAGGATTCGAACCTCCGAATGCAGGGACCAAAACCCTGTGCCTTGCCGCTTGGCCACGCCCCAATAATCAAATAGAATTAAATGTCATGAACTTTCTTTGCTAACAACATCCTCTGACTTTTCTTCTTCCAGCGTAGAATTATATTTGTCAAGAATCATTTTTTCTATAAATTCCCGGAAGTCTTTATTGATCGGATGAGCAATATCTTTGAATGAACCATCGGGCATTTTTCTGCTTGGCATGCTTATAAAAAATCCTGTCGCCCCTTTTATTACCTTCATTCCACGGACTACAAACTGATCATCAAACGTCACATTAACAAATGCCTTAAGTTTTTCTTCATTGCGCAGAGTAACGGTAATTTCTGTTATCTCCATTATTTCCTCTCTCCTGTAAGTTGATTTCAATCAATTCAATAAAGAAAATTCTGGGTCAAGGCTAAATCACAATCTAATAAAATTTTAATATTAATTCTCGCCCCAAATGTTATAGATGTTTCATTTTTTTGGCTGAGTAAGAAAACATTTGTATTTCTCTGAGAAATACTTTCTGGCAGCTTCCGCCTTTTCAGACCCGGTAAAAAGTCCGAAAATCGTCGATCCGCTGCCGGACATCATCGCCAAAAAAGCACCTTTTCTATACAGTAACTCTTTTATTTTTAACAACTCAGGGTATTTTGCAAAAACGATTTTCTCAAAATCGTTTTCCACATAATCCTTTAGGTCGCTAAAGCAAATCCGATTTTGGATAATTCGGGACAATTTAATGATTTTTTTTGTTTTTGTCAAGTTAAAATTGAAGTTTTTGTATGCCCAAGCTGATGAAATCTCAATATTTGGATACACCAAAACAGCAAAAAAATCAGGAAAAGGACGCACCGTTTTTATTTTATCGCCAATTCCTTCGGCATAAGCTGTTCCACCAACCAGGAAGAAAGGAACGTCCGCGCCTAAATCCCTCGCGATTCGATTCAATCTTTTCTCGGGCAGTTTATACGCCATTAGCTTTTCCAGTCCCAACAAAACAGCTGCCGCGTTGCTGCTCCCTCCTCCAAGCCCAGCACCGGTCGGTATTTCTTTTTGAATATGAATTGTTAGCCCAAAATCCAATCCCGATGCCGCTCGAAACAATAGAGCCGCTTTATGACAAATATTATTTTCATCAAGTGGAATGTTTTTATTGTCACTTTTAATCACAATATCATTAGATTTTCTTATAGACAGCTTGATCGTGTCGCACAAGTCAATCTGCTGAAAAATTGTTTCCAAATCATGATATCCGTCAGGTCGTTTGGAAATAATTTTCAGCCCAATGTTAATTTTCGCGTAAGCTTTTTCAATAATTTCTTTCAATAGAATTACCGTGTATTTCCTGTTAATGTCATGATTCTATAATCGACTCTTCCCCGCGGACACCATTTAGCACAAAAACAAACTTTGTCTAAAACAAAATGACCATCCAGCATTAAAGGTATTTTTTTCGAAGCACCTGATCCACATATCTATTCTGGTTAGCACAGATTTTTTATAATTTCCAAATTAAATGTGCTGGCATTCTGATCATGAAAATACATTTTAACAAATTATTTTTGAATCAACTATTTTAAAGTCGCAACACAGTTGCCGCATTCAAGAACTCGGATATGTAATTAACAACTATGCTCATTAATATGATACTATTACTATGTCGAGCCAGCATTAATGTAATTCCCTGAATAACCAGGTGATAAATTTACTTATTTACAAAACTATTGTCAATGTTTTTTCTTAATAAAATATATTTTTATTGCAAAATCAGAGCAAATTTTGTATCTTAAAACATTTCTGAACAAATACGGTAAACGGTAAATACGAATGAAAAAAATCTATTTTATTTCTGATCTTCATGTCGGCGCCGAATTTGAAAATCAAGCAGATATTGATCAACAACTTTTTACTTTCTTTAATTTTATCAAAAACCCTGAAAATGAATTGTTTATCGTGGGAGATCTTTTTGATTTTTGGTTTGAATATAAACATGTTGTACCGGCAAAGCCTTATCGTGTTTTATTTGAATTATCAAAACTCATCGAGGCTGGTGTAAAAGTTCATTTTCTACGGGGAAATCATGATTGCTGGATAAGAGATTTTTTACCATCAAAAATTCAAATCGAAATTCACCCGGATATATATACATTTGAATATAATTCCAAGCGGGTACTACTTTTTCACGGCGATGGTATTTTAAAAAGCGACCGGGGATATCGCTTGCTAAAAAAAATATTCAGAAACCGGTTCAATATATTTTTATACCGCTGGCTGCACCCTGACTTAGGTATTCCTTTAGCAAAATTAATGTCCCATACCAGCCGGCAGCACAATTCAAAAAGGAGTGCTTCGCCAAATTTTGATGATTATTTTAATTTTGCCAGGGAAAAGTTTAACCAGGGAATTGATTACGTGATACTGTGTCACACCCACCAGCCGCAATTAAAACAGATCGGTGAAAATATTTTTTTAAATCCCGGCGACTGGATTAATCATTTCACATATGGCTTACTCGACGAAAATGGACTGACCCTGAATCACTGGAACTGTTAAGCTTTAAAATCGTTAATTTCATTGTATATCATTTAGTGTTGGAACGAAAACTCTCCTTTTGTCATTTTTTAATTAGTTTTCTTTAAAGTACAAAATAGAATTGGGATATAATAGAATGAAAAGAAAATCCTTTTCAAAAAGTAATTTAAAAATACCCGTAACGGTAAAATCAAAGAAACGAAAGATCAAACTGTTTCTAATAGGCGGTGCCTTACTGTTCGCGTTACTTATTATTTTCCTCATTTTTTTGGCTCAGGACCTGCCATCTCTTGACCAGCTTGAACATTATGATCCTGAATTAGCTACCAAAATATATTCACGCGACGGTGTGGTATTAGCGCGGCAATTACATCTCAACCTGCAAAAAACCATGGTCAGAAAGCTTCGTGAAATGCTGACTGCAATCCAGATTGAAAGGACTTATACCAAACCAGAAATACTTGAAATGTATTTAAATCACATGTATTTCGGACACGGTGCCTATGGTGTTCAGGCAGCAGCCCAAAAATTCTTTAACAAAAATGCGTCCGAGCTAAACCTGGTTGAATGCGCGATGCTGACAGGCATTCTCCAAAGACCTGGCGCCTATTCACCCTATCGGAAACCGGAAATCGTTACTTCGCGGCGAAATGTTGTTTTGCACAACATGCTTACCCAGGGCTACATCACAGAAGAGGAATTTAATGCATCCAAATTGGAACCGCTCAAAGTCGAGGAGCTCAACCAGGTTGAAGAATTTGGAATTGCTCCCTACTTTACTGAACACATTCGCCAGAAGCTTCAGGAAACGTATCAAATGGACCTGTACACTTCCGGGTTAAATGTTTATACAACTTTAGATTCCAGGGTCCAGGCTTGCGCGGATAGTGCTGTGGCAAGTCATTTAAATACTATTCAGTCAAGGTTCAATAAAAAATTAATTTCCAGCGGTAATATAAAGGCACTGCTTCCTGATTCATTACTAAAGACTACATCATTTTCTAAGCTTAAAAGAAGCCATGCCGCATTATTGGACTCAATTGCTTCAGAAAAATTTAAAATACAGGTCGCGCTTGTCGCTCTTGACCCAAGGAATGGTGAAATTTTAGCTTTAATTGGCGGCAGAAATTTTGAGGAATCCAAATATAACAGAGCCATTCAAATGAGAACAAGGCAGCCTGGCTCTACTTTCAAGCCAATTGTTTATACTGCTGCCATTGACAATGGCTATTCTCCAAGTTTTGAATTGCTAAACCAGCCGGTTGTATTATATTTACCAAACGGAGATCGGTGGGCGCCTCACAATTATGATCACTCGCAAGGAGGTCCAACTTCTCTGCGCGACGCATTGAGGCGGTCTTTGAATCTTGTAACCGCTCGCCTGGTACTGGAAATCGTTCCGCCAAAAACGATTGTCGATTATGCCAGAAAATTGGGGCTAACCACGGACTTGCCCATGGTTGACGCCATTGCGCTTGGCTCCGGCAGTGTCGCCCCGATAGAAATGACAGCGGCTTTTGGTGTGTTTGCAAATCAGGGAATTCTTACCACCCCGATCTTTATTAATCAAATTGTTGATAAACTCGGGAATATTGTGGAAGAACATCACCCGGAAGTTCGGGAAGTCTTACGAAAGGAAACCGCGTACATCATGGCAGATATGATGCAGTCAGTTCTTAGCCCGGGAGGGACCGCATATTCAGCCCGATCAGTTTATAATTTTCAGGCACCTGCCGGTGGAAAAACAGGGACAACAAATGATTTCACTGACGCATGGTTTATCGGCTTTTCAAAATACATTGTTGCCGGTGTTTGGATTGGTTTTGATGACCCGGCAAAAAGCCTTGGGAATGGAATGTCCGGATCGGTTGCAGCCTTACCCATTTGGGCAAAATTTATGAAAGCAGCGCACGATTCCCTTAATCTTCCGAAAACTCCTTTTATGATGCCGCCTGGGGTTGTTAAAGTGGAAATCTGCAAAGAAACTAAAAAGCTGGCAACAGAGTTTTGCCCGGACATTGTTTATGAAGTTTTTAAAACGCCGGATGCGCCAACACAAACATGTGAAAAACACACCGGATTTACAACCAAATCAAAAAGAAACTCCCGGGGTAGAACCCGGTTTTAACAACTTTCGCGTAAGCTGGATTTCAAATGAGCGGTGGCGGGAAACAGCATCACGAAATCACCTCTCGTTAAAATCAACCATTTAGAAGTGATCCCCAATCCACTTCTTTTTGGCTGCTAATATATTTTAAAATCAACTTTTTGTCTCCGCCCGGTTTTTCGTTTGAGATGTGAATTGCTTCGCTCATTTTTTCTTCTATCTCTGTTACTGATATATCGCGGGAATAATAAACTTCGGCAATTGTTTCTCCTTTTATTACCCGGTCACCTTCTTTCTTTTTAAAAATTAGACCAGCGGTATAATCAATCTCATC
>NBLI01000040.1 GCA_002084535.1 Candidatus Zhuqueibacterota bacterium 4572_119 | reverse complement strand
TTTATTGAACTAACACCACGATTCATCGTGGTGCAATAATGTACGGGGTAAGCTAAACAGCCACTTCAGTGGCTTCTAAATTACACCTACCTGAATAATTACAAATATTATTCAATTGAAAAATATTATTGACAATAAAAAAAAAAGATGGTATAATTTATTTAAATATATGAGTATTTATGAAAAATCTTAAAATACCTGGTTTTTAGAATGGACTCATATATAAAACTCAATAAGGAGAAAGCAAATGACAACTCCGGTTTTTGAACTAATGAGCGAAACTAAATTAAAAGTCATTCTTGATGAGGCTTTACATGTACTTTCAAAAGTAGGTGTGTTAATTGAGGATGATTATGCAATAGAGCTTTTAGCCGAATTTGGAGCCAGGATAAATGGTGATAAAACAGTCTTTTTTCCTGAAGATTTGGTGGAGAAATGCTTATCAACAGTACAGGGCTCTTTTGAAATTTTTGACCGCGAAGAAAACCCGACTTTAAAAATGGGAAAAAATGAAGTTCACTTTGATCCTGGATCGTCAGCACTTTCAGTTTTTGATTGGAAAATGGGGCAGCAACGTCCGGCAGCAACACAAGATTTAATCAATTTTCATCGCTTGATTCAGGAGCTGTCTGGCATGGCTGCGCAGTCAACAGGACTGATTTCTTCTGATGTGGCGGAAGGAATTCAAGATAGTTACCGGTTGTTTATCGCGCTGCAATACTGTTCTAAACCAGTCATAACCGGGGTTTTCTCTGATGCGGGATTTGAACCAATGAAAGAAATGCTGACTTTAATACGTGGTAATTCGGAAAAACTACGGCAAAAACCATTAGCTGTTTTTGATTGCTGTCCAACTTCTCCGTTAAAATGGAGCAAACTTGGATGCAACAGTCTAATTCAATGCGCCCTTTCCGGTATTCCGGCTGAGTTAGTGCCTATGCCATTAATGGGCGCTACTGCTCCGGGAACAATCGCGGGAACATTGGTGCAGCATACGGTTGAAAATTTGAGCGGGCTCGTAATTCATCAATTGGCTTACCCGGGGGCTCCATTGATTTGGGGAACAGCGGCTGTAGCATTTGATATGCGTTACGGAACGACACCCATGGGAGCAATTGAAACTATGATGCTGGGGTCATGTTGCGCGAAAATAGGAAAATTGCTGGGATTACCAACTCATGCTTACATGGGATTAAGTGACGCAAAAATGCTGGATTCTCAGGCGGGAATTGAAACCGGAATGGGAGCGTTAATTGGCGCTTTGAGTGGTATTAATATTATTTCCGGTCCAGGGATGCTTGATTTTTTAAACTGTCAATCGCTGGAGAAATTGGTAATTGATAATGAAATTTGTGAAATGGTTCAAAGGAAAATCAGAGGTGTGGAGCTTCGGGATGGATTTAGTCAGGATTTGTTTGGAGACATAAAGGCAGGCGAACATTTTCTGACATCAGCCCATACTATGGAGTGGATGAGGGAAGAGTCGTTCTTCCCTTCGACGATATTAGATCGGGAAAGCTATGAGTCATGGGAAAAAACCGGTGGGAAATCGGCAGGGGAGCGGGCGCATCAAAAAGTTCAGGAAATTTTACAAAAGGATCAGATGGTCGGATTAGATGCGAAAGCTGTCAATGAATTAAAAAAGATAATGACCACCGAATCCAGGAAATATGGGGCGGAGGAATTGCCAAAAAAATAAAATTAAAAGATTTGTAATATCTCAGTTACGGGTGGCAGACAGAGATGTCGTACACTTCAACTAAGTAATAAATTGTGCCATCAACAATTATATTTATTGATTTCATAGATATGAGCCCATTCTAAAAACCAGGTATTTTAAGTTTGTTCATAAATTATGGTGCTATAACTTCAATATAAACAGTTATTGTTTTGATTGGAAAATACCTAATTTCTACTTTTTTAGAGTTGACTCATATAGATAGTATCAACAATTACAATTTCAAGTGTGCGACATCTTGAATACTCCCATAACTGAGGCGTTACAAAGATTTTAATTTTTTCCTTGCATTCAGTATTATTATTTATTATATTTTTTACATATCATACATTTGAAAGAAATCAAATAAAAGAAACACATCTATGACGCCATCCATTAAACAAGAATTTATTCAGGATTTCGGTGAAGCCTATCAATTGTTTGGATTGCCCAAGCTTATGGGCAGGATTGTGGGATTGATGTTATATGTTAAAGAGCCGGTTAGCCTCGATGAAATCACCAACCAGCTAAATGTGAGCAAGGGACCTGTTAGTCAGATTATTCGCCGATTACGTGATCATAATCTGATAAAGCGCATTTGGGTACCTGGCGACCGCAAGGATTATTACCAACCAGAAGCAGAAATTTTCGGAAACGCGTTTCGGAATCATGTAGGATTAATGAAGCGGAATCTGGAATTAGCGCAGAAATATCAAAAGGAATTAAAAACGAACAGTTCTACTGAAAATGCAGAGTTTAAAGAACGCATTGGAGAGATGTATCAATTTTATAAATTGATGTTGGAATATTTTGATAAATTTTTATTAGACTGGCAGCAAAAAAAGTCTTAACCCGCATTGTTCATCATATTTTTAAAGGTAGCGGGATAACCTGAATTATTCACATATTAAGGAATAAAACGCAAAAGCTGAGTTTCAAACATCAGTCAGATTTAACAAAATGATATTAATTAAATTATCCCATTTTTAATTAATGTTTGTAAATAATTCAGGTTAAAATAAATTTATTTGGAAGCAGGAAAAAATTTTATTGTTCTGTACGTTTTAAAAAAATCAAACGTTTGAAATTTAAAATAGCAAGAGGTCGAAGATGAAGCACTTTTTAGACAAAGTTGTTGTCATAACGGGAGGAGCAGCGGGTATCGGAGCGGTAACTGTAAGAAAATTTGCTGAAGAAGGAGCCAATGTTTTAATATGGGATGTAAGTGAAGAGTTGGGAGAGGCATTAGCTTCGGAAATTCAACAAGCGGAATTCCAAAAAGTTAATGTGGCAGATCGGGCAAATGTTCAAAGTGCTGTAAATAAAGTGATTGAAAAATACGGCAAAATCGATGTGTTGATTAACAATGCTGGAATAACTCAGGACGTAACTTTGCTCAAAATGGAAGAAGCTCAATGGGACGCTGTAATTGATATAAATTTGAAAGGCGTCTTTAACTGCAGCCAGGCAACTGCCAAAGTTATGGCGGAAAAAAGATCTGGCGTGATTATCAACACAAGTTCTATTGTAGCTTTGTACGGCAATTTTGGACAAACGAATTATGTTGCTTCAAAATCAGGAATCATTGGAATGACAAAAGTTTGGGCGAAAGAATTGGGACGTAAGGGCATACGTGTGAATGCCGTGGCGCCGGGCTTTATCGCGACAGATATGGTAAAAACGGTTCCTGAAAAAGTTATAAATATGTTGAAAGAAAAAACTCCTCTTGGCAGACTGGGAGACCCCAACGACATCGCGAATACATACTTGTTTTTGGCATCTGATGAAGCTTCATTTATTACAGGAACAGTTATCAGTGTTGATGGCGGGTTGGTAATTTAGTGGGATTTAGAAAAGGATTAATTGCATGAAGCGAAACGCGAGAATTATTTCAACAGCAATGTACGCGCCGGAAAGGGTTGTAACCAATCAGTATTTTAATGAGATGTTGGGAAAAGATGTAAATACCTGGCTTGTGGAAAACTTAACAATACGTGAACGGCGTTGGTGTGCGGAAGATGAGAGTACAGCAGATCTTGCATATCAAGCGGGAAAAAAGGCCATTGAAAAAGCGGATTTGAAGCCGGAAGATTTGGATTTAATCATAATTGCTACCGATACGCCTGAATACATTTCACCGAGTACAGCATCGGTTGTGCAAGATCGATTGGGAGCAGCCGGAGCAGGAACATTTGATGTAAATACAGCCTGTGCCGGTTTTGTGACAATTGTTGATATGGCTGCTAAGTATATTCGATCTGACGAACAATATAATAATGTTTTGGTTATCGGCGCTTATGCCATGTCGAAATATTTGAACAAAAATGATAAAAAAACTGTTACGTTGTTTGCTGATGGCGCGGGCGCTGCTATTTTACAAAACACAAACGAAAACCGGGGTTTCCTTGGCTCATTGTTACACACCGAAGGTCAATATCACGATTGGATGGGCATCTACGGCGGAGGAACAAAGCTGCCTGTTTCTGACGAAACAATTCGCAACAACGACCATTTGCTTAAATTTGTTAAAAAATTTCCCAGTGAGATAAATCCCACAACATGGACTAATATGATAAGTGAATTGGTGAACAATCAAGGATTGTCGCCCAAAGATATTAACATGGTGTTTCTTACACAAATCAATATTAACAGTATCCGCGAGACAATGGATAATCTCAACTTATCAATGGAACAAACTCACACAATAATGGATCGTTATGGGTATACCGGTTCAGCGTGCATTCCAATGGCGCTGTCTGAAGCTGTGGATCAGGGAAAAGTTCGAGACAATGATTTGGTTGTTTTTATGGGTTCGGGTGGAGGATTAGCTTTTGCAGCCGCGGCATTTCGATGGTAACATTGTTTATATAAATAAAGCTATAATTAGAAAAAATCGATAGTACAGAAAACGTGTTTTGAGTGCTGGAAGTCAATTTCAATAATCCATCGCTCCAATCTATTTACATTGCTTTTTTTGGTTCTGATTCATACCAATCGAAAATCATCAGAGATTATATAAAAAAGGATGTAGTATGACTGGAATCGCTTCAAACCAATTGGTAACTGCCGGCTGGATTTTAGTTCTTGCTTATATGGGTGTCATTTTGTTTTTTGTTATTCGTGGCGCTCTAAAAACAAGTACCATGTCCGATTATGCTGTTGGCAGCATTTCCTTCTCTCCGATTGTCGTTGGCTTGTCTCTCGCTGCTTCCATGACCAGCGCGGCAACTTTTATCATTAATCCCGGTTTTATCGCTCTCTATGGGCTGAGTGGTGTCCTCTCTTATGTTATTGTTTTACCATTAGCTGCTGTTACCTCATTAGCTATATTAACAAAAGGATTCCGAAAACATGGAAATACCGTAAAAGCGCTAAGTCTGGCCCAATGGATGGGAACCCGCTATAAAAGTTCGGGCTATTCACTTTTCTTTGGTTTTCTTTCCCTGCTTTTAATCACCTTTATTGTTCTTATCTGCGTCGGATTAACAAAAATTATTTCCAAAACGCTGAATGTTGATGAATTATATGTGCTCATCGGAATCGTTGTTTTTATATTCGGGTATATGATGTTTGGCGGCGCTAATTCAATGGTATATACAAATACATTGCAAGCGATTATCATGCTGATTGTCGCTTTCATCCTGATTGGTTCCGGTTACGAGCATTTTAGCCAGGGTGTTCATGGATTTTTGGATAAACTCCGCGCGATCGATCCTAAATTGGCTCAACTTACAAATGATAATAGTTTTCTTTTTCGTGATTTTTTTGAAATAATCTTTGCTCAAATTGTCGTGGGGGTGGCGATTGTTTGTCAGCCGCATATTATCACAAAATCTCTTTTGTTAAAAACAGACAAAGATGTAAATAAATATTTGACCGTTGGAATAATTACCGAGCTAATTTTTTTCGTGGTAATAGTCAGTGGACTTTACGCGAGAATTGTATTTCCTGATTTGACAATAAACGGAATACCTTTAAAACTGGACGGGATCATTTCCGCTTATGTTGTCAAAGAGTTCCCCGTTTATATCGGACTGGTTGTTGTCCTGGGATTGATTTCAGCCGGACTTTCCACTCTTGAAGGGCTGATTCAGGCGGTATCAACTACAATAACAACGGATATTATAAAACCGATATTTGGAAAATATTTTCCCGCTGATGAAAAAAAACGCTCTGATTTTGAAATATCAATTAATAAAATTGTGATTATTGTTTTGGCGGTAATCTCGATTTTTATCACTTATGATCAACTAATCAATCCAAAATTAAGTGTGGGCATATTTGCACAAAATGGTGTTTATGCTTATTTCGCGGCTGCGTTTGTTCCGATTTTGTTTGGAATGTTTTTGAAAAACGTTCCCCTTATTGCGCCTGTCATTGCTTCTGTTACCGCGGTAACAGTTCATTTTTTTATGTATTACGGCAAAATTGCTGTACCGTTTACAAAATCAACAGGAGAAAATCCCGGGGTTGCTGCTGCTGTTGCCATTGTTCTATCTGTTTTAGTCGGTTGGATAATATATCAAATAGCTAGGAAAAAAAGTGATGTTTGACATTGAATTGGACTGGATTCATAAATGGGCAAAATATACGCCTGATAGAATGGCGCTGCGTGAACACCAGCGCGATCTTCAATGGACATATTATGATTTAAATCAGCGCGTTAACAGGCTGGCATTGTATCTTGGCACGGATTTGAATATTCAAAAAGGAGATCGTGTCGCGGTGTATTCAAAAAACCGGGCTGAATATGTTTTTCTGTTTTTTGCCTGTCTGAAAATTGGAGCGATATTGACACCAATTAATTTCAGACTGACTCCTTTGGAACTGGATGGGTTATTGCGAGACGCTGAACCTGAACTGTTAATATATGAAAAGGATTTTACGAAGCAGGTTAAAAAATTATCCATGCTCAAAAAAATCCCCCAAAAGCAGGAGATATCTTCTTTTGAAAACTTTCTTGTTGAATCTTTTGATAAGATTGATTTCACCATTGAACAGTCTCTCACTGAAGAAGATATTGTGATGATACTTTACACAGCAGGTACAACCGGAGTGCCCAAAGGAACAATTATTAACCATCGCATGTTATTTTGGAATTCGGTGAACACGTCGCTGCGACTGGATATTACTTCTGCTGACCACACCCAGGGATTCGCTCCATTCTTTCATACTGGTGGCTGGAATGTTTTACTCACACCGTTTTTTCATCATGGCGCCTCACATACATTGCTCAACAGTTTTGACGCGGATTTGATTTTGCAGCTCATCGAAAAAGAAAAAACAACGTTGCTTTTTGGTGTGCCAACCATGCTGCAAATGATGGCGGATTCAGAATGCTTTGCCAGCGCTGACCTTTCTTCTCTTCGATATGTGATTGTAGGCGGAGCGCCTATGCCTATTCCCTTAATCAATACCTGGCATGAAAAAGGCATCCCCATTCGACAAGGGTACGGTTTAACTGAGGTTGGACCAAATACATTTTCTTTGCACCAGGATGACGCGGTTCGAAAAAAAGGTTCAATAGGGTTTCCGAATTTTTACATCGAGGCGAAAATTGTGAATGATCAGGGGATTGAAAGCGCGGATAATGAGGTGGGAGAACTCTGGTTTAAATCCCCTGTTGTGACGCCTGGATATTGGCGTAAGGAAAAAGAAACACGGGAAGCAATTACCGATGGCTGGTTTCACACCGGGGACATGGTATCGCGGGATGATGAAGGATATTATTACGTGGTTGATCGAAAAAAAAATATGTATATCAGCGGCGGGGAAAATGTCTATCCTGCTGAAATAGAGAGGGTTTTATATTCTCATAAAAAAATTAAAGAAGCCGCGGTGATTGGAGTAGCAGATAAAAAATGGGGGGAAGTCGGTGTTGTTTTTGTGGCAGCGAAAAAAGAGGGTGATATTTCAGAAGAAGAAATATTTGATTTTTGCAAGGGCAAGTTGGCAAAATATAAAATTCCTAAATATGTAAAATTTATAAATCAACTCCCGCGTAATGATGCCGGGAAGGTCGATAGAAACGACCTGAAAGAAAAATTCACCATTAACTAATTTATGGAGGTACGAAAATGAAACGTTACCTGTTAGTTGCTTTGATTATCACAAGTTTACTTTTCGTGATTTCTTGTGATAAAGACGATGACAATGGAACTGACCCAACAACAGTCGAGGATTGGGTAGGTACCTGGTTAAGCGCTGGCACTGATGTGGCGCCGATTCTGATTGCTGTTTTTCAGTATGACAGTGTCAGGGTTGAATTTAAAGAAAACAATACCATCACGCTTGAGTCTCATGTTACGGATGGCGCCTGGACAACACTTGAAGGGACTTACACGATTACAGAATCAGCATCTGGATCAGTACACAGCGCCAAATTTGTTTACGCTGCTTTTGAGCAGGAAGGAATTATCGAAATAACCGAAGGTACACCTTCAACGATGCAATTGGAGGTTGTACAAACTGTTCCTGATATCGGTGCTACACCACGAACACCAGACACAGGTTTTGGTTCAGATCCTACTCTGGGTACTATGAACATACAAAAGTATGTTAAGCTTAATTAATTAAATTGCTGGCGCCATCAATCGATTGATGGCGCCAGCAAACTTTTTATTTCATTAAATTGAATTAAGAGTAATAATATGAAAAAGATAATATTTATTATTGCTTCAGTATTAATTTTTTCCTGCATGCTTGAAGCCCAGCCTGCTGATGATTTTTCAGAAGAAAAAATAAAAGAAGAAAAGAAAGAATTTACTTTCATCGGCTATTATTTCATGCGTTCGGAACAATCCAATGTCGCGCCAACAAATGAATTTTTAAAAGGTCAGGTTGTTGGTCGGTTGTTTGGGGGAAATACGACCAGGACATCAAATCAGCGTTCGAGTTATACTGAGCAGCGCTTTATGCCGATGATTACTTATACCCCGCGTCTTTTTGACGGATGGGCAAAAATGCGAATGAGTTTTGAATTTGACTGGACCTGGGGGGACGCGAATTATGGCGCCGGCGGGAATTTTGGGGGCGCTTTTGCGGCGGATTTTGTCAACATGCAAACACAAAATCTTTTTATCGAATTCAGACCAAAAAAGAATTTATTTATAAATGCCGGATTAACCCGTCTCTATGATAATGTAAATGTACCCTATTATACATTTACAAGTACTTTGCTGCATACTGGGTATCGGCTGGCATTTTGGGGGTCGGATGCGACAGGCGTTGCGGTGCATCATTTGTTGCCAAATTTGCGGACTAAATTTGGTGTTTATCAATTATACGAAAACAACGTGGAACAGGAAGATGATGTTGTTTTAATGGAAGGCAATCTTGAATACGACCTTGATATCATCAATTCTATTGGCTTGTCTTTCTGGTATGTAAGAGACCGCGCTAACGGAGAAGGCGGTGTCTCAATCCTCGGACAGGGCTTGAATTCCGGGCTAACTAATTATAATGGTGTTTTTAATTTTGATTTTGGCAATGAAGCTTACAAGGCGAATATTTATTGGCTTGG
>NBLI01000039.1 GCA_002084535.1 Candidatus Zhuqueibacterota bacterium 4572_119 | reverse complement strand
AGCGGACTTTTCAAATCCTTAAAAATAACGGTTGCGTTAATATTAAACAATCCCTCCCCCGGCTTGATTTCAGGAAAAGATCCACTCATACTCAACCTGCTTATCCGCCGCCAAAATAGCAGCCCCATTTTCACTTCTTTTCCGCTTTTAAAACGAATACTTTTCAGGGGAATTTTTATCTCAACCTGATAGCCTTCCGCGGTGATTTGCCCGGCACTGTCCCAAATAAAATCAGGCGCGGTATCTTCTCCGCTGACTGCTGAATTTAAAATATCACCCTGAATTCCGCTGGGATTTACAAATAGGTCGTAGGCACTTTGGTTATTATTCAATGATTCCAGCGATAGACCAATCCAATCATCGGAAAACATTCTATCGCGCTGCGAAATTGAAGTTTTAATTTTTAAAGGTTCGGGATCAAAACATTGGAATGCAAAGTATATATTTTCATTATCATAACAAATCCAAACCAGGGTTTTATGAGGAAGAATTTCGCCGTAGGTTGGATTATATGTTTTAAATTCTTTGTCAAGAGGCTGCTCCTCCCAGCTTTTATCATCAAGTAAACCGTCAATTAAAGGGGGATGCAAAGTTTTCGCGGGTGTTATGACTTCAATGTCTTGAGCTAATAGAGAGGGTTTTTGAAATGTACCAAATAAAATAATGATAAAATTTATCACCAGATAAAAAATAATAAATCTCACATGTTTTTTCATAATTGCCTCAACATTAGGTGGGAAGTTTTTCACATTTTTTTCCTGCTTACAAAGTTACGACATTTTTAATTGACAGTTTCATTGTTTATATTCAAATAGAGTTTACTATTTTTAAACGGAACTAATGCTAAAATGATCGCGTGCTCATAAAGCTCGGTTCTGTTAATTACATTTTTCGTTAAGATTCCAATGGCGCCATTATTCTGCTTAGAGTTTTTTTGATTAAATAAAAGATCATTTACCAAACCCATTTCTGTTCCCTGGCGAATCATTTCCGCGACCTTTTTCGGTAAAAAAAAAGTCCCGCTCTGGCTTTTTCCAACCAGACCATTTTTATCTTCGATTATAATCCACGCAAACGCAGCCATTTCATCTTCAATGTCCTCAACGCCACCTTCAATTCCAACCCAGAAATCAGCGTCCCGGTGGGACTGCTTTAGATTCCTCACCCGATTCAACGCGCCCTGCAAAGTTTCCTTGCTTGTCGTTGGCTGATCTTTCACGCCAGATGGTACAGAAGCGGTAATAATTTTAATTTCAACGTCTGGCAACATCTTATTAAAACCTGTTTTCACCGCCCTGACTTTTACCGGATTTTTTGAAGCAACGACTATTTTTTTCATCAGCGATATTTTGACCTCATTAAAAAACAAGGGCTGAGTTAAAAGTCAAAATCGCACAACTCTCTCAGCCCGAATTATTCCTATATTTTTTTACCAGAAAAAATAAAACAAGAAATATTTACATTAAAAAAACGTATCATAAACATTAGACAAAGACTAACAATGTGAATTTTATAAAACATAAAATTCCACTTTTAATTCAGCCCCGTAAAAGAAATGTCAGGACTTGACAATTATTTAAAATTTCAATCTTTTACAAGAGCCTTGTCCTTATGAACGTATCCTTGTTTACCACCCATTAATTTAATTTCAAACCAATCTCCCTGACGTTTTAATATGGAAAACTTTACACCACCCGGAACCCTTGCAACAACCTCACTCGATTTATCAGGTTGGGCATATATTTTGATCCGTTGATCCCGCTTTCCTTTGATTTCCACTTTTTTCGCGGTAATCTCTGTTTTTTTGTCTTCGCTAAGCGCGAATTCATGTTTAGCGATTTCAATCCCCATCTGCGCGAGGGCATCACTGAATTGAACATTTTTAGCAACTCTCTTTACAGCTTTTTTATATTTCTTTTTATCCTTCAATTGCAGAGCCATTTCATAAAACTCTTTCGCGTTTTCAAAATTGCCTACTACCTCATTCATTAATCCAAGATTATAAAGGACTTTTGGATTGTAAGCATCTTTTTCATAAATTGAGTTATAGATGTAATAGGCTTCATCAATTTCAAGATCTTCCGCCAATTTGGCGGCTTTATCCGCTTTCTTTTTAAATTGTTTTATGGTAATTTTTTCCAGTTCATTACTCTGAAGTTCAAAATGAGGTGAAAAATAATTGGCGATTTTAGGGACCAACTCTTTCAATCCCTCATTGATCATTTCATCAACCGAAGGTAGTGAGCCCCAGGAATCATCGCATTTATTTTTGCTTAACGACTTACTCGCCTCGGTACTGCCGATTATCTGCCCGGTTTCAGAATTTACGATTCTTGCCCGCACGTTAACCTTGATTTCCCTCTTTTGACAATTAACTTTATATTTTATTTTTTTGCCGTCCTTCTTTTTTTCACGGCTTTGTTTATAATCTGTATCTTTATGGGAATAGTAAACATCTCCCATAACTATCGCCTGAACTCCCAGCATGCCGCCCAATTCGATGGTCTGGTCATCAGAGATCATTCCTGAAGCGCTGAGCTTTTTCTCTTCAATAATTTGCATCAATTGCGTTCTTTCCAAGACTTCATAGACATTGGTGTAAGTGCCACCCAGCAAACTTTTCCCTTCTTTGCCTTTACCAAGTCCCAGGAATCCTGTACTAATATCAGTAATTCCGCGATCGCTTTTTAATAAATCTGAAATAAGCATATCAGAAAATCTTCTTCCATAATCAAGATTATTCGCGGATGATTTATCATAATCTTTTAAATCAGAAAAGATTTGATATATCAATTTTTCTTTAGAGTTAATTCTCTTATCAGCTTCATTAGCGCCCTCAGTTTTGAAATCCAGAATAGCAATTCTTTTAACACCGATCATCACTTTTTCCGGTGCTTTAATAATAAAGGTTTTTACCTTTTTGTAAGCAAAGGTATTACTAAAAAATACCATGTTGAAAAAAATTACTAATAGCAGAATCCCCTGCAATGACTTTTTCATGATGCCCTCCAATTTAAATAGAAATAATAATATTATTCAAGATAATATAACTAATGAATAAAGGAAAATAATTCAAAATATTATTTAAAAACAAGCAAAAAACCCACAACAGAAAATTATTGTGGGTCGATTTTATATTTCAAAAATAGCATATTCGCTGAAGCTAAAATATCATCTCCGCCCAGTCCAGAGACCATTTCAGTAATGAAGAAGGAAGCAATCCCATAATCAGTACAAAAAGCGCTGACAAAGCAAGAGAAATCCATACAGGTCCGATTGCCTGTTTTCCGATATCAGCGGTTTCTTTTTCAGGATCCCGCATATACATTACAACAATAACATTGATATAAAAGTAAAGCGCGACCAGGCTGAATAAAAGCGCGATAATTGCTGTTATGTACATTTTGCCTTCCAGCAATTGAATAAAAATCTGGACTTTACCTACGAAACCAACAGCTGGCGGTAGTCCTGCCAGAGAAAACATGGCAATAGTCATCATTGCTGCAGCGCCCGGATATTTCTTGGCAATACCTTTTAAATCATCGAGGGTTTCACAATAATTTTCCTTGTGAGTAAAATAAACCAAAACACCAAACGCGAGCATGTTCATGGCAATATATCCAATGCCATAGAACAACACAGATTGGATCGTTTGAATTTTGTGATGCATGGGCGCTAATGCCAGCCCCATATACCCGGCATGCGCGATCGAAGAATAGGCCAGCATTCTCTTTACATTCTTTTGCACCAGCGCGACCGAATTTCCGTAAATTACAGTGATCAAAGAGAAAAACATGAATATCACGCTTAATACAGAATCGAATTCACCGAAAGATTCCATACAACTAAAAATCTTTAAAATCACCGCGAACGCTGCTAATTTTATTCCCACGCTCATAAAGGCGGTAACCGGAGTTCCAGCTCCTTCGTAAACATCGGGAGTCCAGGCATGGAATGGAACCATGGATACTTTGAATGCTAACCCGATAAAAAGAAAAATCAATCCCATTCCAGAAAGAAATGAAATCGAATTAATATTGACAAAATTCAATTGGCTTAATACTTCGCTTATAACTAAACTACCAGTTGTTCCGTATAAAAATGAAATTCCTAAAAGCAAAAATCCTGATGAAAATCCACCCAACAAAAGATATTTGGCTGCTGATTCACCAGCACGGGGGCTGAACTTTTTTAATCCAACCAACGCGTAAATTGGTATTGACATCATTTCCAGTGAGAGGAAAACCATTAATAAATTTTCAGCCGCGATAAGGGTAACCGCTCCCAGTAATGAGAAACAAAGCAACAAGTAATAGTCCATCGCCGGGGTTGTTTGCGTCAGGGTATATCTTGACGACATTAAAACCGCAAGAATACCAGCCCCAATCAACGCTAATTTTCCAATGTACATCCCGCCGCCAGCAATTAGCGAATTATTCATTAATACGACCTCTTCGCCTGAGGTTGCACGTCCAAATACAAAATAAACTACAGCAACGGCTATTAGTCCAATTGTTGTAATCCAGCTTGCCTGAATATTTCGGCTATCTAATTTGCTTGATTTTTCATTTCCCATAAGGGCAAAAATTGGCTTTTGAAAAGCGTCAACAAGCGCCATAATCACAATCAACGCGACAAGACTGATTTCACCCATCAAAAACGCGGGATCAAATGAGATTTGGTTCATATACGAATCCAGAAGTTTTATGATGATTAACTTGATATTTTTTTATGAATAAAACTTATTTTCAAATCACGATATATTTTGATAATTGATTTTTTTAATGTTCCGTTGGTGTATGATCAGCTTCACTCTCTTCCATGACCTCATGCTGCTCCATTTCAATCACCGGTTGTTTCAGAAAATCAGGTTGATGCTGCTCAACATAATATTCAACTGATTTTTCCATTTTGCTCAAAAATGGCTTCGGATAAATACCGATCCAGAATACAAAAATAACAAATGGAAGCAAAACCATTCCCTCACGAAAGCTGAGGTCTTTCAGGTTTTTATTTTTCTCATTTTCCAACGGACCAAAAAATACCCGCTGAACCATCCACAACATATAATAAGCTCCAAGGATCACTCCTGATGTGGCAAACACCATCAGCACCAATCGAAAGACCGCCTGCGTCGCGATAAAATGAGCCCATGCTGCTTTGAAACTGCCAAGCAGGATGAGAAATTCTCCAACAAATCCATTGGTTCCTGGCAGCGCGACAGAAGACAGTGTTATTACCATAAATACAACAGAGTACACAGGTAGTTGATAAGCCAAACCGCCAAAATCGGCTATTTCGCGCGTATGGCGCCGCTCGTAAATAATTCCCACTAAAACAAAAAGCGCGCCAGTGGAAACGCCATGATTAACCATCTGCAAAATCGCGCCTTGAATTGCTTCAGGAGTCAGGGCAAACAACCCAAGCATTACGTATCCAAGATGACTAATGGAAGAATAGGCTACTAACTTTTTCAAATCCGATTGAGCCAGCGCCAGGCAGGCGCCATAAATTATTCCGATAACTGCCAAAAGCTGCATCAAAGGAGCTGCTTTAATCGCCGCGTCCCCAAAAAGCGGAATTCCCAATCTGATAAAACCGTAACCGCCCATTTTCAGCAAAACTCCGGCAAGTATGACTGAACCGGCTGTGGGAGCTTCCACGTGAGCGTCGGGAAGCCAGGTATGAAACGGAAACATGGGAACTTTTATGGCAAACGCCAACGCGAACGCCGCGAAAAGCCACAATTGTGATTGAACGGGAATGTTCAGTTTCATCAACTGTTCAAATTCAAACGTAAATTCACCAAAAGTCTGCCGCGCCAGAATAGCCAGGTAAACTATTCCCGCCAGCATCATTAATGAACCCACAACTGTAAACAGCACAAATTTCACAGTGGCATAAATCCTTCTCGGACCGCCCCAAATTCCAATCAGGAAAAACATCGGGATCAACATCAATTCCCAGAAAATATAAAAAATGAACAAATTTAAAGCGATGAAAGCGCCGATCATTGTGAATTCTAAAGACAACAGCCAGATATAGTATTCTTTTTTACGCTTTTCAATATATTTAAAAGAGCTCAAGACCACAAAAGGCATCATAATTGTTGTTAACAAAATAAGCAGAATCGAAATACCATCTATTCCCACGTGATAATTCAGCCCAAATTGCGGAATCCACTCTACAGTTTCCTGAAACTGGTATTCAACGATGGAACTATCAAAACCAGCAATTAAAAACAACGAAACAAGCATCGCGATTGTGGAAACTGCAAAAGCGATCCAGCCATACACCGAAGCGGAACTTTTTTCCGTGTAGGAATCTCTGCTCGGCAATAGCGCCATTAATACCGCACCGAGTACCGGAATGAGTAATGTCCAAGATAATATGCCCATTAATTACTCCACATTTTAAATCATAATTAAAAAATAAATAAAGCAAGGATAAAGGCAATCGCCACACCAAAAACCATATAGAAGCCATACGCCTGCATATTACCGCTCTGGAAATATGAAAAAATGGTAGCAACCTTTCTCCAACCAGCTGCTGATCCATTGGCAGCGCCGTCAATAATCTTTTTATCCGAAATATTGAGAAAAATGTTAGTTGATAAACTTTTCAATGGTTCAATGATAAACTTAATATAAATTTCATCAATAAAATATTTGTTCCATAATAATTTGACAAACCCGGTATAATTCCTTGGATCCTCTAATTTAATCTTGGGATCGCTGAATTTTTTTCTCGCGAAAAACCAGCCAGCCAGAGCGATAGCAACAGAAAACGCCATTAAGCCATATTCTGTCGCGTGGCTATAATGCCCGATATGAGCATGTCCATATTTCGATAAAGCTGGTTCTAAAAAATCATGAAAAAGATTAGGAAAAATCCCCAATGATAACAGCTTGGGAATTCCAATCCAGCCGCCAATCACTGACAGTCCACCCAAAATCATCAGAGGCACCGTCATTGTTTTTGGAGATTCGTGTAAATGATGTTCCTGCTCCCGTGTGCCCCGGAAATTCCCAAAAAATGTTAAATAAACCAGCCGGAACATATAAAAGGCTGTAAATAGAGCCGCAAGCGCGCCGATCACCCAAACTATTTTACTGCCATGAGCTGAAGCAAAAACATTCCATAATATTTCATCTTTTGAGAAAAAACCAGCGAATGGTGGAAAGCCGGCGATTGCTAATGTTGCCAGCAGGAATGTAATATAAGTTGCGGGCATATACTTTTTCAAGCCGCCCATATATCGAATATCCTGCTCTCCCCCCATTGCATGAATAACACTTCCTGATCCCAGGAAAAGACAAGCTTTAAAAAACGCGTGGGTCATCAGGTGAAAAACCGCGATAACAAACGCGCCGGCGCCGGCTGCCATAAACATAAATCCCAGTTGACTGACAGTTGAATATGCCAAAACTTTCTTAATGTCATTTTGGACAAGTGCGATCGACGCGGAAAAAAGAGCTGTCAGCGCGCCAACCCATAATACTACATTCATTGCCACCGGTGCCACGAGGAACAGACCATGGAATCTGGCAACCATATAAACACCAGCAGTTACCATTGTCGCGGCATGAATTAAAGCGGAAACCGGTGTCGGACCAGCCATGGCATCGGGAAGCCACACGTAAAGCGGAATCTGCGCGGATTTACCGGTTGCACCAATAAACAAACAAATACCCGCTACATTGGTCCAGAAAAATGTCATGGAATTGTGATGGTAAAAAAATTCGTTTACATTAGAAATCGTCAATGATCCTACATTGGCGAAAATTAAAAACATGCCCAGCAAAAATCCAAAATCACCGATACGGTTGACGATGAATGCTTTTTTACCAGCCATTGCTTTTTCTTCATCTTTATACCAAAAGCCAATCAACAAATAACTACAAAGTCCAACGCCCTCCCAGCCAATGAACATGACAGGCATGGAATCGCCAAGAATGAGCAACAGCATAGCAAAAACAAATAAATTCAAATAAGAAAAATATCTCACACTTGATTCATCACCGTGGATATATCCTATGGAATATAAATGTATTACTGAACTGACTCCCGTTACTGTCAGCAGCATCACTGCTGATAAATGGTCTATGATAAAGGTCAGGTTTATTTGAAGCCCACCGACACTCAACCATTCGTATGGTGTGCACGCGATTGATTCGAGACCGGACATTTTCACAAAAACAACGTACAACGAAATAATAAATGACGTTGCCACGGTTCCAAAAGCTAAAATACCGGCAAATTTTTCGCCCCATATTTCTTTCTTTCTGAAAGCATTAGTCGCGGCAACCGTGCCATTCAAAGCCGCCCCAATTAACGGCAAAATAACGATTACTAATATCAGGCTGTTCTCCATAAACAATTAGCCCCTTTCTTCCGTATATGTTTCAACGCCAAGGGTTCCAGTTCGTTTAAAAAGTCTGACGATAATCGCGATACCAACAGCAACTTCGCAGGCAGCGACAACGAAAATCATCAGTGATAAAATCTGCCCTTCAAGATTTTGGTGAAGCCGGGAAAAATAAATCAAATTCAAATTCACCGCGTTAAGCATCAATTCGACACCCATAAGCATGTGCAATAATGTGCGGCGAAAAATAAAAGTGATAATACCAAGGAAAAATAAAACAATGACCACAGAAATGGTAAACATCCCGCCTGAACCTACTATAAAATTTCCAATTGGACTATTCATTCTTGCGACCTTTCCAATCCAGTTGAACAATAGAGATAACCGCGACAATCGCGGCAAATAACAAAGTTGATACAAATTCAAAAGCGAACATATATTTAGTTAGCAAAACTTCTGAAAAAGCTTTTATACTGCCAAAGCTTTCAGGTAAAACTCTTGGATTAACTGATGACGACATCTCAAGGAATACATCACCCTGACCGCTTAAAACACGATATAGTTTATAAACAAATAAAAGTGTCAAAATTACTAAAACCGGACCACCAAACTTAAAAAGACTGGAATACGTTTTTTTAAAATCCTGACTCTTAACATCTAATAACATCAGAAAATAAATAATGAGGACCATTATCGCGCCAGCATAGATGATTACCTGAAATACGGCGAT
>NBLI01000038.1 GCA_002084535.1 Candidatus Zhuqueibacterota bacterium 4572_119 | reverse complement strand
CACCACAATTCATTGTGGTGGAAAAAAACGGACAAAAAGCCGCTCTTTAACCGCTTCAGCGGTTTCAAGATATTACTTTAATTTCAACCCTGTGATCGGTTACATTTACGGGGTAATGGTGTGAGATGAAAAAAATATCAACGATTTTAAGGTTCGAATTACGAGGGATATTATTATGAAACTAATTCTAATTCAATCGGGTATAAATTTTAAAAATAGTAAAAGGTAAAAACACAGCATGACATTTCTGAACTCTGCAATCCTTCTTGGTTTGTTGGCAGGAGCCATTCCCATAATTATACATTTAATTACCCGCCAAAAAGCAAAAACAATATTTTTTAGTAGTCTAAAATTCCTCAAAAAGCTGGAAAATCAGCAGATCAGGCGTTTAAGGATGAAACAGATATTGCTCTTGTTAATTCGCACGCTCATTATTTTGTTGTTAATTTTAGCATTTGCGCGTCCGACAATCAGGGGGACTTTTTTCGCTGGAGTGGGGGCGTCTGCAAAAACAACAGCAGTACTGGTTCTGGATAACTCGTTAAGCATGGGGGTAAAAAAAAGCGGGCAGCAGCTTTATGATTATTCCAAACGCGCGGTGTCCGAACTGGAGGATGTTTTTAATACTGGTGATGAGGTTTTTGGAATCTATTCTACAGAATCAACCACACCTATATTTGATGGCGCCAGGTACAATTTTCAAACGGTAAATCGAATTATTCAAAACTCAAATGTAACAGGTCAAAAATCAGACTTGCCGGCGGCATTGTTTGAGGCAAAAAAAATTTTGGAAAGCAGCAACAATATTAACAAAGAGATATTCATATTTTCAGACTTTCAATTGTCAGGATTTGAAAAATCACTAATCCAGAATCAAACAAAATCATCAGATGAAAAAGTAAGCGTGTACATCGTCCCTTCAAGAAGTGAAAAAATTAGCAACCTCGCTATCAGAGAAATAAAATCAGCAAATCAAATAATTGAAAAAGGAAAAGTTGTTGAGTTGCAGGTTCAAATAAAAAATACAGGACAAAAGATTGAAAAGAACAAGCTGGTTCAGGCTTTTCTGGATAATAAACGAACCGGTCAGAAAACGGTAAATTTAAAACCTGGTGAAAGCCGGATGGTTAAATTCAAAATTATTCCAAAAACAACGGGTTACATCGCGGGCTCTGTTTTATTAGAAGATGATGATCTAACTTTGGACAACCGCCGCTATTTTACATTTTATATCCCGGAGAAAATCAGGGTATTGCTTGTAGGAAGCAGCAACGCGGATGTACGGTTTTTGAAATTTGCTCTTAATCCTTCAACCGAAGACGAAGCGAGAATAGAGGTTAACAGCACAACTCCCAATAATATTGAATACGCGGCTTTAAAAAAATATGATGTGGTGATTTTGTCAAATGTTTCCAGGTTGGAGGGCGCGTTGGAAACCGAAATTGCCGAGCATCTAAAAAAAGGGAAAGGGCTGATTGTTTTTCTTGGCAGCAATGTTGACTTGAGAAACTATAATGAGAAACTGCAAAAAATCAAAGGAATGCCCCAACTTACTGAAACAGTTGGCAAGATAGGGACAACTGATTTTTCTTTGAGTCTGGGAAAAGTAGATTTTAGCCACCCAATATTTGAAGGTGTTTTTGAAAATGAGGACAAACAAATCGATTCTCCAATGTTTTATTTTATAACAAAAACAATCATACGTCCTGAAAACACCGTTGTTATGGAATTCAGCACAGGTGATCCATTCTTGATAGAAACGTCATTCAAAAATGGTAAAGCGCTGCTCTTTACTTCAGCAATTGACCCGGAGTGGTCTGACATTTATTTGAAGGGCGTTTTTGTCCCCATGATGAATCGCTGCGTCTCTTATCTGGGCAATAGCAGCGCGAGCTTTTCGAAAGAATATTTTGTGAACAACGAATTGACATGGACGCTATCAGATTTGCATAATTACGAAAACCTGGAAGCTGAAACTCCGGATGGCAGACTACTCAAAGTAATTCCACACATGGGCGATGGAAAGGTTAACGTAAAATTTAAAAACACGGAAGTCCCCGGAATATATTCATTATACAATGCAAAGAAGTTGGTATCAAAATTAGCAGTGAATGTGAAGCCTGAAGAATCGGAGTTTGAGATGGCTGCTGGCGATAGGTTAAAAGAATTGCTGGGAGATTACAAAATAGTGGACTCTGAAAAAGAAATGAGCGTGGCGCGGGAAGTGAATGCTTCACGGTATGGCAGGGAGTTTTGGAAGCTTTTAATAGTTATGGTTTTTATTCTTTTGATTGCAGAGATGCTCCTGGCAAAAGAGAAAGACGCTAATTCAAAGACAACGGGAGTGAGAAATATTGAACGAACAACATAGAGAAAAAGCTATCATTGTAGGGGTGGTTCATGCCCGGCAAAACAGGGAGCTGGTGGGAGAATACCTGGATGAATTGTCCCTGCTGCTGGATACAGCCGGAGCAGATGTTGTGTACCGGACGATTCAGGAGAGAAAAGCGTTTGATCCCGCGTATCTGGTAGGCAAAGGATTTTCGGATCACCTGGCTGACAAGACAAATGAATTAGAAGCGGATATGATTGTTTTTGATGATGATCTTTCTCCAGCCCAGGTTAAGAACCTGGAAGCCCGCTGCAAGACTAAAATAATGGACAGGAGCGGTATTATTCTGGACATTTTTGCTAACCGGGCAAAAACAAGAGAAGCCAAAACACAGGTGGAGCTTGCCCAGTTGCAATATTATTTGCCCCGGCTGACAAAAATGTGGACCCATTTATCACGGCAGGCTGGCAGCGCCGGAATTGGTTTAAAGGGTCCCGGAGAAACCCAGCTTGAAACTGACCGCCGGTTAGTTCGAAGGCGGATCACTACGCTTTCCAGGGAGCTGGTTAAGATTACCAATCAGCGGAATATTCGCCGTCAGAGAAGAAAAGAGGAGTTCAAAGTCGCGCTGATGGGATATACCAATGTTGGAAAAAGCTCTTTGATGAATACGTTAACCACGTCTGATATTTACGTGGAAAACAGACTTTTTGCCACGCTTGATTCAACCGTTAGGCAGCTTGAGCATTCCGGGAAAGAGAATGTACTTCTGATTGATACGGTTGGGTTTGTCAGAAAGCTGCCCCATCATTTGGTGGCATCTTTTAAAAGTACTTTGGAGGAAACCCGGGACGCTGACTTGCTGTTGCATGTTGTTGACTGCAGCCACCCTTACTTTCGGGATCAGATGCGGGTGATAGAAAAAGTTTTAAAAGAATTGGAGGTTGACGATCGTCCGACCATTCTGGTTTTTAATAAAATTGACCTTGTCCAAGACAAATCAACCTTAAGTGATCTCAACCAGGAATTTCCGCAAGGTTTATTAGTTTCCGCGAAGCGAAAATTATTCACAGAAGACTTAAAGCAGGAAATTGTTCGGCGGATGAAAGAACAAAATATAAAAGCGGATATTCAAATAAGCTTGTCCGACCAAAAATTGTTAGCATCAATTTATGAGTGGGCGAAAGTGCTGGATCGAAAATATGAAGATGGGCATGTTTTGTTGTCAATTCAGTTTCCCACAGCATATAGAAATAAGTATTACCAGCTAATCGATGGTCAGGAAACGAAAAAGGATTTTCATGCTAAATGAGGTAGAATTGTAATGAGAGTTTTAATCATTGATGATGAGAAAAATATTTGCTCCTCTCTGTCAGGCTTTTTAGAGGACTTGGGTCACAAGGCGGAAGCGTGTTTTGATGGTGGCGCCGGTTTACAAAAAGCTCTTGAAGAGTCTTTTGATTTAATTTTTCTTGATGTCAAAATGCCGGTAAAAAATGGATTGGAGGTTTTGGAAAACCTCCGAAAAGTAAAAACCGAACAGCCGGTAATTATGATTAGTGGTGAAGCTGACTTGCAGACAGCAGTAACCGCGATAAAGCTGGGGGCAAATAGTTTTTTGGAAAAACCCTTGAATCCGGATAAAGTTCATCTGGAAGTTAAAAATTTTGAGCGTCAGTTCGAAATGATGCGCGAGGTTTCCAATTTAAAAAAACTAATAGATTATGAATATCAACTCATTGGCATGTCTGCATCCTTGGGGCGGATTCGGGATGAAATTAAAAGAGCAGCGCCTTCAGTAGGTAGAATTCTCATTTACGGCGAGAACGGTACTGGGAAAGAACTTGTTGCTCGTGAAATCCATCAGCAAAGCCATAGAAAAAATGGTCCTTTTGTCAAAATAAACTGCGCGGCGATTCCAAAGGACTTAATAGAAAGCGAACTGTTCGGGCACGAAAAGGGAGCGTTTACCGGAGCAATTAAAACCAAAAAGGGACTATTTGAAGAAGCTGACGGCGGTACGCTGCTGTTAGATGAAGTTGGCGATTTGTCGTTGGAGTCCCAGGCAAAACTACTGCGGGTGTTGCAGGAAAATGAATTTCAACGCGTCGGCGGAACAAGTACGATTAAATTTAATACGAGAATTATTTCAGCGACAAACAAAAATTTGCAGGACGAAATTCGCCGGGGAGCGTTTCGGGAAGATTTGTTTTTTCGTTTGAATGTGGTCCCGATACGCGTTCCTCCTCTCAGAGAGCGAATTGAAGATATCGGGATTTTAGCGCGCCACTTCTTGGCAGCCTACAGTGAAAAGAACGCGAAAAAATTAAAATCCATTTCTGAACAGGCGTTGCTGCCAATGTTGAATTACCCGTGGCCCGGAAATGTCAGGGAGTTGAAAAATTTTATCGAGCGGTTGGTAATCATGACTGATGATAATGAAATTAAATTAGAAACTGTAATGAGCCTTTTACCAGAAACCAGGGCTGGAAAATCCCGGCAGGATTTTGAGGTGGATGAAAGGATAGAAAGCCAATCGCTAAAAGAAATAATGGAAAGTTATGAAAGAAAAATATTGATACATGAATATGAAAAATCAAATCACAATGTGTCCCGAATGGCGAAAGAATTAAAAACCGACCGACCAAACCTGCACCGGAAATTGAAAAAATATGGAATAAAAAGCTAACGCAGAAATATCCTGGTGAATGGTTGTTGTGGTAGAAATAGTCTTTGTTGGCCGGTTTGAGTTTGGTTGAACCATCTTATGCTGGTCTAAATTGCTGGGTTGAAAAGTTAATAAGATATTTTTAACCAAACAGGTGCTTACATGAAAAAACTTAAAACATTTTACTTTTTAATATTAGTTATGCTGTTTTCAACATTGAGCCGGGCTCAGAATGAAGAGTTTCGAAGGGCTGGTACGAATGTTAATTACGACCTTGACGATTGGGTCACTTTTTCCTCGACTCGCTGGATAACGTCACTCGCTGAAGGGCGGGAATATATCTATTTTGGAACTACGGGCGGGATTAGCCGCTATAATTTTTATTCACAACAATGGGACAGACCGTGGACGGTTTCCGATGGATTGGCTGATAGTTACATTTTGACAGTTGCTTATGATTTAAATACGGATTTCCTTTGGTGTTCAACTCAAGTGGGTGTGAGCGTCTTTCGAACAATCTGGCAGCGATGGGAAAATGTTTATGAAGAAAGTTTTGGGATGTATGCTGATGATGATATCGTATCCATCGGTTTTGATAACTCAGATGTCTGGCTGGAATCTAAAAATGGTTATTATTTTAAAGCAGCAAACCAACAAACTTCATTCTACCAGGAGTCAGGCGGCTCTGTGCCTCACGGACAAATAAAATGGTTTGGACAAAGAGCCGTGAATACAGATAATATGCCGGAGCTTTTTATGCGGGATGGGTATTTCTTTGATAGTAATGGAATTATCAAAGATATTCATCTCGATGACTACCCGGTGACCTGTTTTGCGACGGATCACTGGAATACCATTTGGGTTGGCTCCTGGGGCGCTGGAGCGGGAAAGGCGGATGCCCGGATAAAAACTTTGGAAATGATGCCTCAGGGACTTTTTAAAAAAAATGTGAATGGCTTTGAGATTGATGAATATGGAAATATTTGGGCTGGTGGAATTGGCACTTATAATGGGCAGAGTGGGATAACATATTGGGATATTGAAAATGAAATGTACCATTATTATCAAGCCAGTTTAAATATGAATATCTACAATGACCAGGTTACGTCAATTGCCCTGGACGAACCCAATGTCTGGTTTGGAACCGAGTATGGTTTGCTGCGATATCATGCGGAGAAAAATGAGTGGAAATCGTTCGACAGTGGGCATGGGCTGAGGGACAACTATATCCTGGACGTGGAGGTCGATGAAAAAAGCGTTTGGATAGCCACTTTGTTGGGATTGTGCCAGCTTGATAAGCGAAAAATGTACGAAAAGGATTTTCATGTTACTGATGTGGCAGAGTCGGATATCCTGAATATGAAGGTTTATGACATTGAAATTATGGGAAATCTTCTCTGGATTGGGACGGAATATGGTGTTTATGTTTATGATAAAAATACAAAGTCCGGTGGTTTTGAGTACGAGGCAGGTGGTCCGCAAAACAACGAGGTGACAGCCGTGGCTGTTTTGCGGGACAAAGAGGTTTGGTTTGGCATGGAATGTGGCATTGAAGTTTATGACATTCAAAATGAAAAGTGGAAGGGCGTGCCTGAAAGAAGATTTAACCAGTCTATAATGGTGAATTATATTGTCGTCGATGACTCTGCCGCCTGGGTCGGCACCGACCAGGGTGTGATGAAGTTTGATAAAACCAGGAAAAGATGGCGTACGTTTGATATGGAGGACGGTCTGCCTGATAACCGGGTTAATTATATCGTTTTGGACGGAGATTTTGTCTGGTTCGGGACACCCGAAGGTTTGACACGGTTTTACTGGAATTCACCCTATCGGATTGATTGAGAAAAGAAAAAAGAGTCTCATTCAAAAACAATGAGACTCTTTGCGTAACCGATCACAGGGTATTAATAAATATTTTTTTTTGACAGGTCGTAGATCCCGATTTTTTATATCGGGGATAACAGGATATTCCGGATTTACAGGATTAAATTGAGTAACATAATTACAAAATTTGAGTAACTTGCAAAATTAATATACTTTAAATCCAGTTAATCTTGAGAATCCTGTGCGCCCAGTCGCATCTGCCTTTGGCATGATAATCCTGTCCAATTTCATTTTCATTTAATGGCCTCCCTAGTGATCGGTTACATCTTTGCTTGTTAGAAAAGTTTTTATAAAATAATTCTTAATGTGGATTTTCTTGAAATTTTACTCTTTCTTTTTTTTCCCCACCTTGTTTTCCTCACCTTTTATTAATCGCTTGATATTGCTGCGGTGAGTAAAGATAATTAACAACGCGATAAAAACCGCAAAATAAATGAGCTCGTTGGAATAGGCTATCCAATTTTTTGTTAATAGAACAACAACAGGAAAAGAAGCCGCGGCTGTCATAGAACTTAAGGACACATACCTGAATAAAGCCAGCATTAAAAAGAAAATAACGAGGCAGGCAAGTCCGGCTACAGGGTAGAGTGAAAACAACATCCCCGCGGCGGTACCAACACCTTTTCCTCCTTTAAAGCCGGCAAAAACTGTCCAGATGTGTCCAAAGATAGCGGACAGCCCGGCGATGATTTGCAGCAAGTCAGGGCTCAAGCCAATAGAATCGATTCTGATTTGTGAAATGAGCAGTGTTGCCAAAACACCCTTTCCCACATCGACAAGCATGACAAAAACGCCGATTTTCCATCCAAGGACGCGGATGGCGTTTGTACCGCCCGCGTTTCCACTGCCATGTTCACGAAGGTCGATTCCTTTGAAAAGTTTTGAACAGATGATGCTGGTGGGGATTGAGCCAGCCAGATAACTTAGAAAAATGATGATCAATAATGTTAGCATGTTTATTTCCTTTTTAAAAAATGCATAATTAATGCTTCCAATGAAATGAGGAATATATAGATTGACGTGCCTCGCATGGTACAACAAATGATTAATAATTAATCGTAATACCCAATAAACGCAATTCCTGCTGTTCCTGGACCAGTGTGAACGCCCAGAGCTGGGGCAGCGTCAACCACTGGAATTTCTTCTGTGATTTTAAAATGATTTTTGAGTTGATTTAAATACCAGCGAGCCTTTTCAGGTGCATTGGCATGGGCAACAATAAACTTATACCGCTTATAGGGTTTTGCTTTCTGGCTGATAAGATTAAAAGTTTTTTGCCTTGCCGATTTCTGTCCGATTGCTTTATCGGCTAATTTGACTTTTCCTTCTTCATCAAAGGTGATGATTGGATTCAGGTTGAGAATTTTTCCAATGACTCCTTTTGAAGCGCTAATTCGTCCCCCTTTAACAAGATATTTTAATGTGGGAAGGGAAACATATATGTGAATATTTTCTATCGCGTATTGAATTTTTTCAATAACCCTATTGAAAGGAAGTTCCTGCTTTACCGCGGCTGCCGCTTCCATGACGACAAGCCCTAACGCGCCGGAAATCGTTTTGCTATCAACGCTGGTGATTTTGTTGTCCCCGAAAAGTTCGGCGGCACGCTCAATGCTCTGCAAGGTTCCGCTAACAGCTCGTGGCAGGTGAATGGAAATTATTTTTTCATAAAACGGAGCGACTCGGTCATAAGTTTTTTTGATGTCTGCCATTGCTGGCTGGGAGGTTTTTGGATGAATGGCAGCTTTGGTAAGTTTGTTATAAAACTCAACCGGGCTTAAATCAACCTTGTCCAAATAGGCTTTATTCCCAAAAACTATTTTTACAGGAATTATATTTATATGATTTTCTTCAATAAAATCAAAAGGTAAATCACAGGAAGAATCAGTGACAATACCAATTTTACCAACCATCTTCCCTGAAAATTTTTCGCTGTGCTGCTGCCACATATCATCAATTTTTTGGGAAGAGATTGTACCAAAAGGGGTAAGCTTCGCGAAAACCTGTTCTGGATGATTGGTGTGAATGTGAACGCGTACCCGGTTTTTGCCACCCGAGCAAATGAACAAAGCCCTGGGCGCCGGCGTCAACCACATTGGCTTTGCGAAGTACCTCCAGTTTTTTGGGAGTTTCGGCAAGAGACTCCCGGGCTTTTTTTAGCCCATTTTTCAGCAAATCGTTAAAGTCGCTGGTTTTGCGGGAGGCAAGCTCAATGTAATTGGCGAAGTCCTCTATGACCGTCAGAATTGTGCCCTCTTTTGGATGGGACATGGCGCTGCGGGCAGAAATTTTCGCGTGTTGAACAGCAACAGCAAACGATGAGGTGCTTATAGTTAATTTCCCCTTGACACCTTCAGCAAAACCATGAAAAAATTGAGCTAAAATTGCGCCGGAATTTCCCTGGGCTCCCATTAAAGCGGATTCGGCTAATTGTAAACTAACGGCGGAAACCGACCTGTCGGTTGCTTCTGCCAAATCAACAGAAATCTGGGACATTGTTAGAGCCATGTTGGTACCGGTGTCTCCGTCAGGTACAGGAAAAACATTTATCTTGTTCAACCCCTCCTGCATTTTTTCCACCAGTTTTCCGCCAGCGATAATGGCGTTTTTGAGTCTGAATCCATCCAGGTAGCGTATTTTTTCCTGACGACTTTTCATTTTTAACATTTATTGGTTCCGATCTCAGGCTGAATGGGCTTCGATAAGCTTCTGTATTTTGTCTTTTACCAGGTCTCTTAATTCTTTTGAAGAAAGATTTTTAATATTTTCATAAAGGATCGTTTCTCCAAACACGACCTTGATTTTTCCTGGCCTTATCGTCCGGTGGGTTACTTTTTTAACGGCGAATGCTCCGACCATTGCCATGGGAACAATGTCCGCTTTGGTTTTTAAAGCAAGCATGAACGGACCGCGCATAAAAGGCAGCAACTCACCGTCCCTGGTTCGGTGTCCTTCAGGCAGGATGATGATGGAAGTTCCCTCCCGCACCGCCTGTTCTGCTTTTTCAAGGCTTTTTAACGCGCTTTTAAACTGGGTTTGGCTAATGGGGATGTTTCCGAACCTGGCTGTAACTTTACCCCAAATAGGCCAGTCAAAATGTTTGTCCTGTTCAACGCCTCTGGCAAAATTGGGAATATAACCGTTTAAAATAAAAAGATCAAAAATGTTGACATGATTGGAAACAAAGAGATAGGCTTTGTTGTGATCAAAATTTTCTGTGCCGATTGTTTTCACCCTGATGAAAAGGGAACGAACAAAAAATCTGCAGAGCCACTTAACAAACCTGTCGTAGGTTCTTGGTTTAAATAAATAGCTCAGAATAATAACAGTAATCCCAATGAAAAGAAATAGAATTAGCGCAATTATATAAAGAAAGACGGTAACAATTTTGTTGATCATTCGTTTGTATGGTTTAATTTTCTTGTTGACAGAAATTCTTGTTTGAT
Organism: Candidatus Zhuqueibacterota bacterium 4572_119; assembly: GCA_002084535.1. Lineage (GTDB taxonomy): Bacteria > Zhuqueibacterota > Zhuqueibacteria > Thermofontimicrobiales > Thermofontimicrobiaceae > NBLI01. Next base: position 2,791 of record NBLI01000038.1, on the reverse strand, counting down.
TGATTTAAATGACATAGAAATGAAATAGCTTGTTGTTATGCATAATTGTTTCTGAAATGATTTAAAATATAGAAAAATCTGGTTGTAATGTCAAGAAAAAAATGGCTGCCCGGAAATAGCGAGCAGCCATTTTTCAATCGAGTTTTAAAAGTGTTTACATGAGTCCTTGTTTTATGGCTTCCTTCCTTACTGGTCCCCAAAATCCGATTGGACGGGACATGACGTAATATTTAACAAGATGATCCATGTTTTCTTTTTTTGTTAAAAATGTAACCGGCAAATAAATCATAGCGTTTAAAGCAACTAAAATCCAGAACTGCATGTAATCGGGCAGCTCCGGAATAATACCAAATCTTGGCAGCACCCAAACGATCAACCAGCTTAAACCAAGGTTGGCAATCCAGGCGCTCAGGTATCCCCATGAATTAAATCTCCACCAGATTACCTGTAGAATATTGGGTAGCCAGACACCTGCCGCCATGATCCACAGCGCGAAAATGAGCCATTGTGTAATTTCTTCACCGATGATGGTGCCGAAAATGAACGAACCAATTAGAATGACAAAAGTGGAGATTCGCCCAACGACCACAAGCTTTTGTTCTTTGGCTTTTGGATTAACATAGTGATGGTAAAAATCCCTTGTAGCGTACATGGCGCCGAGGTTCAATTGGGTTGAGACAGTTGATAAATGTATCGCCAGGATTCCGGCGAAAAAAAACCCGACCATTCCAATGGGCAAAAAGCCAAAGCCAACCTTGTACCACGCCATTTCGTATTCTTTCATTGATGCCAATTGTGGAGATAGGACAAAAAAACCAATAATCGCCGCCGCCCAAATTGAGTTACGAACCAGCACCAGCGCGGTACCAGCCCAGATGCTGTAAGAGGCGTCTCTGACGGTTTTCGCGGATTGAATTCTTTGGGCTTCAGTGTACCAGTCGATATTGGTTCCCATGCCGAATCCGCCGATCAGCGCGATAATCATCATTGTGACAAACCAAAACACGGGGAATTGTCCTTTAAAAAGTCCGGTGAAACTAAAAGGATTAATGCGCCAACCCTGACCATCGAGGCGGTTTTCCGCTATTGTTTGCCAGTCGTTCCCGTTTGACGAAAATTCGACATTTACCAGCTTTTTGCTTTTATCGGCTGTCCAGACAATATTATATTCTTTCCCGGAAAAAACAGTATCCCCGGAAACAGGAAAAAGGATAGCTGCCTGCGATGGCTTCTCCTTGTTGTCAATCAGGGATTTAACTTTTTTGTTCATTTGAGCGTGTTTTGTTTCGTTAAAGCCAGAGCTGATGATGAAAGGTGAACTTGAAGAAATTAAAGTTTCTTTTGTCTCCGGGTCGGTAATTCTGATAAATCCCTGAGCAAGATCCCGCGTGTCATCTGGCACTTTCCATTCACAAGTGCTGTTGAATTTTTTTAGTTTGTTAATAATATTTTCCGGTCCTCCGGCTGCCATGACGCCCCAGATGGATACGATAAAAATCACCAGCAACGCGATAACTCCCTGCTGAAAGTCCGCCATTACTACGCCCCAGTAACCGGAAGATAAAACATAAATCGCGCCAAGGGTGGTGAAAACAACAAGCCCGATCCAGAGCTCCCAGCCGAAAAGCATGTTACACAACTTGCCCATGGCAATGCCCACCCAACCGAGAATAAACATATTCATAAAAACCTGCCAGCCGGCAACCCAGCCGCGGAGCATTTCCGCTCCCAGTCCACCAAAACGCAAACCCTGCCATTCAGCCTGGCTATAAGCTAAAGAACGGCGAAAAATTCGCGTTGAAACGAAAGCACTAATGGCACACCATGCCGCGAAAAAGGCATACCACAGCCCTGCAAAACCATATTTATAAACAACACCCGCAACCCAAATCGGAGTGTCTGTCGCGGTGTGAGTGGCGTAAACGGAAGAGGCGGGCAGCCACCAGGGCAGTCCTCTGCCGGCGAGAAAAAAATCGGATTGGGAACGTTTCCCAAGTTTATAAAAAATAATTCCACAAATAACCATTAAGAAAATAAACAGTATTAACCAGATCCAATCTAATAACGCAAATGAAACCATTGTGCTCCTCCAGGAATTCAGAAGTATTGAACAACTAATCTTGACTGTTTTGTTTCATAAAATGCCGAATTAACAGGTAGGTGACTAAAAAAGAAAACCCAAAGATGATAGCCGGAATTATTACGCCCAAAATCGGCGCGCCGATACGAGTGGTGTTCAAAAAAATAAACGTAATCATTTTTTCGTGTCCTTATCTTTGAGTTCTGATTGAGCCTTGTTTTTTTTGTAATAAATGTATGCGAATATCATCCCCATTAGAGAAGCCGCATAGGCGATTGTCATCCCAATAACAACTGCAAATCCCTTGCTCATTCCGCGACCTCCCATTTTTGAATTTTTTCAAGTTCCTTAAGGTAGTTTTTTTGTTTTTTTTCATATTCTTCAGAGATGGTTTTCAGTTTGGGATCAATTACCCAATACATTAAAACCGTTATTACAATACCCAGTCCCAAGATAACGAAGCCACTGGTAAGTAATAGAAAAGATAACGCGCTGCCAACTGTCAGCAAAATGTAGGAGATAGCCGACAGAACGATGGCGATCCAGTCTTCTTTCCGCCATTCGTCTGCTTCTCTGGGAGTCCAATGACGCCGAATAAAACCCATTATATGCTCCTCGTTTGAATGTTATTTTGAAAATGAATTATAACCTGAATTATTCGCAAACATTAATTAAAAGTAGTATAATTTAATAAATCTAAATTTATTAATT
>NBLI01000253.1 GCA_002084535.1 Candidatus Zhuqueibacterota bacterium 4572_119 | reverse complement strand
CTGGAGACTCTTGCTCCCCGTCAGCGATATATTTATAATTTGTTCAAACATAACCCTACAAGTCAAACTTTCCGGCAAGCCGCCAAAAATATTCGAGGTCAGCAGGGATTGAGGAATTATTTTCGGGAGGGATTAGCCCGCTCCGGTCTATATACCTTACACATGGAAAAGTATTTTAATAAATATAATCTGCCACTGGAATTACTCGCTTTACCCTACGTAGAATCTTTGTTTAATTATAAAGCCTATTCAAAAGTTGGCGCTGCCGGTATGTGGCAGTTCACACGCCGAACTGGTCGTCGTTACTTAAAAATTAATTATACTGTTGATGAGAGATTTGATCCGATTAAATCCACCGAAGCAGCAGCAAAATTGTTGAAAGAAAACTACGAAAAGCTTGGCGTTTGGCCTTTGGCGATTACCGCGTATAATCATGGCGTTCATGGAATGCAAAGAGCAGTAATAAAGCATAACACCAAAGATTTGGGGGAAATTATTGAAAAATATGAAAGCCGTTCTTTTAAATTCGCGTCACGGAATTTTTACGCGGAATTTATCGCCGCGCTGGAAGTATCAAAAAATTACAGGGTTTATTTTGGTGAGATTGAATTTGAAGAGCCTTTGAAATATACGGTTTTTAAATTGCCAAATTATGTCAGGTTATCAACACTGGCAAAACGGCTTGATATTTCAATAGCTGAAATAAAGGAGTATAATCCATCATTGCGGAGAAGTGTGCTAAATTCAAAAAGAAGACTACCGAAAGGATTTATACTGAAGCTGCCTGTACGCGAAGGTTTTGATCCGGATAAGGTTTATGCGCGGATACCAAAAAATGAGAAATTCAAAAAACAAATCGCCACAGACTGGTACCAGGTTGAAAGGGGAGATAATCTCGAAGAGATCGCGCGTCTTTATAAAACATCAATAAAGGAATTAATCGAATTAAACGACATCATTAATCCCCATCAGATTTATGTTGGACAGGTACTGAAAATTCGACCGGAAAATGTACTTGTGGCGGATAATGAAAAAAGAACAGAAAGAAAAGTCAGAAAGTTGGAGACCAGCGCAAATCCAGTAAATGAGTCCCCTGCGGTAAGCAGCCAGAACACAACTGAAACAAGTGTAGAAGATTTTACCATGTTGGCTGCAGACAGGGATGATGCTTATAGCACCTTCGAAAATCAATATTTTTCTGAGAATACACCAGATCCGGGCGTTAAAGAAAAAGTTGAAAAAATACCAGAGAAGAAAAAAAGCAGCACTTCCATCTACGGAACAATCAATGTTCAGTATGATGAGACATTGGGGCATTACGCGGATTGGCTAAATATTCCTACCCAACAATTGCGGCAGTTGAACAAATTTAATTTTGGAGAACATATACGGATAAATCAGGAAATAAAGGTTCAGTATAGCCGTGTCAGCTATGAAGAGTTTACAAAGAAAAGAATGGAATTTCACCGGGCGATTGAAGAAGATTTTTTTTCAACCTACAAAATCGATAATATTATTATCCATAAAATTGAACAAGGCGAAAATATCTGGTATCTTTGTAATGACGTTTACAATGTTCCCTGTTGGTTAGTCCTTAAGTATAATCCAAAAATTGATTTGCAGAATTTGAAAGCCGGTGATATGCTGACAATGCCTAATGTGGCTTTAATCGAGGATTCTGCCGGTTAAAAATTTAATCCCACCTATTTTGGATAAGGCGATATATTTATTGCTATTAATCCATTTTTTTTATCTTTCCCGCGTTATCAACATTTATTGTGGTGATTTGCTGCAATCGGTAATTAAAATGAGTAAGATATTTAACCGGTTTAGTATTTTTCAACAACTCTTTACTGCCTCTTCCTGATTGCTGAAAATTGATTGCGCGGAAATAACAACAGGAATGTATAACACCAGTTATGGGAGTATTCAAGATGTCGCACACTTGAAATTGTAATAATTAGTCATGTTCATAGCTTCAATAAATATATTTGTTAAGTGATGCATTATCTACTTTTTTGAAGTGTACGACAACTCTGCCCACCACCGGTAAGTGAGGTATTACACAGGAATAAAAAAATAGATTGAATTTAACAAAAAAATGTCTATATTCTAAATCTGAATTTAACAAAATTAACTCCCGGAGATTTTAAATGGCAAGACTTCGCAGACGAGCATCAAATTTTAAAAAACCCTGTGCTAACCTGATGGCTGATTTACTGGAAACAAATAACGAATTTAAAAATATTCCCATTAAAAAAGAGCTTATGCTGGAATTGGACAGGTTACGACTGGAAAATAAATTAAACTTGCAGATCAGGAAACTGATTGATGAGCGGCTACTCCAGCTTAATAAAAAGAATGAAGAAGATGAACAAGAATTCACAAATTTAAAATGACCGGTATGAAAAAATATAGCTATTGACAGGTCGTAGATCCCGATTCTTTTTATCGGGGATAACAGGATATTCTGGATTTACAGGATTAAATTGAGTAACATAATTACAAAATTTGAATAACTTGCAGAATCAATCTTAAATCCAGTTAATCTTGAGAATCCTGTGATCCTGTCCAATTTCATTTTCATTTAATGGTCTCCCCTGTGATCGGTTACATTAAAAGTGGTATAATCTTATTAATATCAATTTGTTAAATCTGATTGATGTTCGAAACTCTGTTTTTGCGTTTTATTCCTTAATGTGTGAATAATTCAGGTTATCCCGCTGCTTTTAAAAATATGATGAATAATTCGGGATAAGAACTAAAAAGAAAAATACTCCAGAACAATAATTAGAAAACGAAAGTCATTATGTTTAAAAAACCAGATTTGATTTTGCTGCACGCTCCCGCGCTTTATGATTTCAGAACTCATCCCACGCTGTTGGGACCAATCAGCGATGTGATTCCTTCAACACCTATTTTTGAAATGTACCCGATCGGATTTTCTTCAATTGCTGAGCATCTGGAAAATAACAACATTAGGGTGAGAATTATTAACCTGGCATTTCGCATGCTGGAAAATCCTAAATTTGAAGTTGAGAAATTCATCGCCAAACTGAAACCCGCCGCGTTTGGAATTGATCTTCATTGGCTTGTCCACGCTCAGGGAAGTTTGGAGATCGCCAAAATTTGCAAAAAATATCATCCGGATATCCCGGTTATTTTTGGTGGATATTCTTCGACCTATTTTCATGATCAGCTTCTCGAATATCCCCAGGTAGATTATGTATTAAAAGGGGATTCAACTGAGGAGCCGCTTTTACAACTCATAAAAAGTATTAAAAAGAAAAAAGATTGTATCTCCATTCCAAACCTGAGTTGGAGGGATACTCATGGGAAAATTCAATCCAATCCAATTACGAATGTTCCAGACAGCCTGAATACACTTACAAACAATTACCAGAATTTATTTAAGCTGGCAGTGAAAAATCTTGATCCCAGAGGCATGACCGCGATACGCGACTGGTGGAAATATCCCATTACCGCGGTAATGAATTGCCGGGGGTGCACGCAGAACTGTATCATTTGCGGCGGTTCAAAATATTCGATGAAGCATTATTGTGCCCGGACAAATACTGCCTATCGTGATCCTGAATTGATTGTGAATGATGTAAAACAAATCAGCCGTTTCACAAATGGTCCTATTTTTATCATCGGGGATTTGAACCAACCTGGAGAAGAATATGCCGATATAGTCCTCAAAGGGCTGAAACAATTACATCTTAAAAATGAGCTGGTTGTTGAAATATTCAACCCGGCGGATGAGGAATTTTATGATAAACTGGCTGACGCCGTACCAAATTTCAATATCGAATTTTCACCGGAATCTCATGATCAGGCAGTGAGAAAAAAAAGCGGAAAATTTTATACCAACGAAGAAATTGAATTGAACATCAAATGGGCTTTGGAGAGAGGCTGTAATAAATTTGATATATTCTTTATGATTGGCTTGCCGCTTCAGACACAGGATTCGGTGAGGGAGACAGTTCAATACAGCGATTACCTGCTTTCCAAATTTGGTAAAAAGCTGATTCCTTTTATTTCACCTTTGAGTCCATTTCTGGATCCGGGCAGTATCGCGTTTGAAAATCCTGAAAAATTTGGCTACAAATTGTTTTATAAAAAGCTGGAAGATTTTCGCACCGCGCTGCTTAAACCCAGTTGGAAATATTTCCTGAGTTATGAAACAGAATGGCTAACCCGCGAACAAATTGTTGAGTCAACCTATGAGGCAGGGGAGGAGCTTTCCCGGATAAAATATGAGCATGGCTTAATTGATTTTCAGACTTATGAATCTATCTGTACAAAGATTAAACTGGCAAAGGAGCTTATAGAACGTATTGATGAAATTTGTCCTGACATTGATAAACAAGTTACAATTGATTATACCGGTCAATTGAATAGCCTCAAGTTAATGATGGAGCGGGACAGTATTTCTTCAATTTGTGAAAAAGAAGAATTGAAATGGCCAATCTGGAAAAGCCAATTTAAAATAATGAATATCATTAAGGCAATTTTATTCGAGTAGCTTCAGCATTAACAGGCACTGAAAGAAACGGGCTGATGAACTGTTGCCTGATTTTGAGCTTCTTTCCAATAGTTGAATTGGATTATAATGGATGAGACAATAATTCTTAAACCAATCGGGTATGTTGAATCTCCGATAAAAGATAAAACTGATGTGGGCTGGGGTGTGGTCCAATCAAAGGTGAAGATTCATGAGCAGTTTAAAAGTGGTTTAAAAGGATTAGACGCGATTGACGGCACGCCGGTGATTGATATAAAACCGTATTACCCGCGTTATGACACAGTTGAAAAAGCAATTGTTCCCAATTGGGTTCATGAAATAATGAAAGATTATTTCTGATATTTTATTTTAGCAGGAAAATAAAATGAAGAGATATTTGCTGTTCTGTTATCTGACTTTTTTTGGTTTTATAATTTTTAATTTCGCTTGCTTCACACATGCCTCAAAAATTAATTTGTACATAAATTATCACTACTCCGCAGAAACAATATATACTAACATTCGAGTGAACAATTCGATTCTATTTTACACTTATTTTGATGACGTGGACAATAAATCCGAAAACTGGCTCAAGCAATATCCGGTTTGGACAAAAAACGAACTGGTAACAAAAAAGGTGGTTTTGACTGAAAAGGAATGTTTTGATTTAATTGAAC
>NBLI01000252.1 GCA_002084535.1 Candidatus Zhuqueibacterota bacterium 4572_119 | reverse complement strand
GATAAAACCATTACTTTTTTATTTTACAAAAAAAAGCAGAGTGCAATTTTAAACCATTTTCTCAGCAGCTGCTATCTCTTCATCCGGAAAAATTTTAAAATCCGGACCGAATTGCTCCAGAAATTCCACGCTGAAAGACCGAAAGAAATAAGAAATCGGAAGTGTAATAACCGAACTGATGTACGGAATAATCAAAAAGATAAAGCCAATACAGCATGTGAAAAGCCCAAGAAAAACGATGGCAATAAAAACTAAAATCGCCATAAAAAATATCAATAAACCATAAAGGATAAAGTATAGCCAATATTTTGAAAAGAGAGGCAAAAAGCTTTTCCAGGCTTCAGTGGCGGTAATATTATATTTGTACATGATCGGGATGACAAAATCTTCAAGAAATCTGGAAATATAAGCTATTACAATAATGACCATCAAAACAAGCAGGACAAACCCGATGATATAAAGAACCGGACTTTGACCCACCAATTCGCCGTCATAGAAGTCGTAGGCGGTTACAAAGAAGACCACTGCCAGCATAATAAAAATAAAGAAACAGATAAAGCCAAATGCCACTCGCCAGAGAAATAGCGAGTTTCCTTCTTTTTTAAATTCATACCAGGGTTTCGCGATGAGCGCGCGGTTGTGAATTACATTGTCGAGAAACATAAATTTGCCACGGGAACTAAGCCAGGTCAATAAAATGATGAGCGCGAATATGAGCATTATTCCAAATAAAATCAGGATTGCCCAGGATATGTTTTCAAGCAGCCAGTCCCTGGCAATTAGTGGAAATTCAAAAAGCTCATTAAAATCAATATTATTGTCATCTTTGAGTCTGGAATAGCCGGAACCTCCATCGCTATCAAGCAGGTTTGCCAGAAACGCTGTGAAACCAACCACGAACCATTTGCTAATGTCAAATGGTTTGAACAGAGCCTTTACCATTCGATTCCAGCCTCTGGAAATCGGCTCAAAATAATTAATTGTCATGATTCCTCCTGAAAATATTTATAAAACGATAATAAATAAGTTGCTTTTTGTTAAATTACGGTCATTGCTTTTTTTGTTTTTTGGTCATCAACTATTGTTCGGCAAATTTCATTCAAATAAATTTTTTGGCAGCGGATTCCACGGGCTGGAAACTTCATTGACGATCGAAGTGATTAACCATTGATTACCTTTTTTCATCAATTGAAAGCTATCCAGCCCCTGTTGGGGCGGAAATTTGCTGTTGGGAATACTTGCTTCATATACGACCAAAAAATGCGCAATGTTGCCAAAAACAAAAGATTTTTTATTGCCTGAATTATTCACAAACATAAATTAAAAGGTAACCGATCACAGGGTATTACCAAATATTTATTTTGACAGGTCGTAGATCCCCAGTTAATCTTGAGAATCCTGTGCGCCCAGTCGCATCTGCCTTTGGCATGATTATCCTGTCCAATTTCATTTTTATTTAATGGTCTCCCCTGTGATCGGTTACATTAAAAGTGGTATAATTTAATTAATATCAATTTGATAAATCTGATTGATGTTTGAAGCTCAGTTTTTGCGTTTTATTCCTTAATGTGTGTATAATTCATGTTATCCCGCTACCTTTATAAATATGATGAATAATGCGGGATTGATAATTTTTTCCTGGAAACCGGTTTTGTCAAAGTGGTACTTTTTACTATCGCGGATAAAAAGTTCAACAAATTCATGTTTGTCTAATACGCTCATGCTGTCGCGCGTCGTACGCAGAACAATAACTGCTTCATCGATGAACAATGATTTCACCTGGTCCCAGTTTGGAGTGGCTGTACTGTCAAAAGTAACAAGTTCATAGAGCCGCGTCACAATATCGTCAGGGGATTTATTATCGGTTGTTTGTGAGGGTGTCTGTGCAACACAAATGTTGAAACAGAAGATAACAAAGAATATTGGAAAAATAATTTTAAATAATTTCATAATCGATTTCTTTTTCAAAAAACTGTAATTAATTCTGTTGATCTGTTTTTTACTTTGCTACATTAAACACTTCACTCGCTTTTTTCTCGCCATTGACGATAACAGCTATTTTATGTTCTCCCGCGTAATGTTTACGCGTTGACATGTCCGCGAAAGAGTGTTTTTTGGAAAATGAAATTGTCCCCGGTTCATAAGTATTTTCAGTGATTTTAAATATCTTTCGGGATTGTTTTCCATTTGCTTTCATGAAATCAATGCCATATTCAAGCCGTACTTTATTTTTATCATTACCGGTAAAATGTAGATCAAATGAATAATGCAGATAAGTCCCGATGGTCACGTTTTTATTTTCAAGTTCCAATTTTCGGACTTTGATATTTTTTGGGTCGCTATAACCAAACAAAATCAAGGCTCTCTTATTACCCGCTTTTAACAAGCTGCGGCAAGCGTGTTTTACAATCCAGTCCGTTTCTTTTGAACTGCCATACCATTTTTCGCAAATGTCCAGCATTAAATCAGGATTATCCTTGGAAATATCATTGAGATTATTTGCCACACTGCGGCGCACGAATTCCGATTCATCGTTTTTCAGTTTTTCAAGTAATGGAAAGATGAGTTTCGGATTTTTTTTGAATTTTGGCAAAGCCATTGCCCAGGGCAGCCGCGGGCGGCAGCCCTCGCTGGCGAAACGGCGGACGTTTGCGTGTTTATCTTCCGCCCATTGATTCATGTATGTCATCACTTTTTCCGGATCGTTATCCAAAAAAGGACGGATAGCAAATTCCGCTGAAATAAATTGGGTAAAATAACCCAATGCCGGGAGAGCCAAATCCCAATCATTCATTCCGTACAATTCAACATAATCGGGCAGGCTCATTGCTTCAAATCCTTTGACCAATGGCGCGATTTTGTAAAGAATGTCCAGACTTTGCTTCAAATCTGGAGGCAAGGTTTCGCGCAGGCAAATAGTTGTATGCCGCATTTTTCCTTTGAGTTCTTTGGATTCCCATTCACTGGTGAAGATTAGAGAGAGAAATTTATCTTTGTCAAATTCAGGGTAATGATTTTTTACAATATCCCCAAATTTATTCAAAGAATCCCGGGTAAAAAAAATATCTTTCAATCGTTCAGGCATGAAAAACTCCAATTATGGTAATAGTTCAATTTTTAGTGCTTACCCGGTGATCAGTTCTTTGTAATAATTCACCGGCGCGATCGGGGAAATCGGTGAAAACTCCATCAACGCCAGCTTTGAAATAAAAAATATTTAGCATATCCTCAAAGCTCGAAGCGTATTTTGGAATTTCACCACTGTCCGCGCGAAAAGTATATGGGTGAACAACCAGGCCGGCTTCGTGGGCTTCGTTTAGCATATCTGTTATAATTAACTTATTCCGTGTTGATTCATTTGTTACAATCATCGATTTTTCTGGACCAATGCCATCAGCGTACTCAGCAATTTTTTCCATAATAGTGGGATTTAAATTTTTTTCATGACCGCGCGATGTAGTGTTTGTGTTTAGTTCTTCCTTTGCTTTTTCCCAACCGTCAGCAGTGATGAGCTGTACAAGTTTTGCTGCCATATCAAATTCAGGGAAAAGCTCGTCATGGATTCTTTTTAGCTCATTATAGTCAAAGCATTGCAAAAAAAGTAAATCCTGTTTCGTTTGATAACCATAATTTTTCAAAACGCGGAGTGTCTCTCTGCTGATATCTTTTCCCTCATAGCGGTGAAAAGCCGGAGATTTTATTTCCGGGTAAATCCCGATATTTTTGCCGGTTGATTTATTCAATCCCTGAATCAATTCAATTTCTTCTTCAAAGCTCGATACACGAAAAGAAGATTTCCATAACGGAAACCGGTCCGGAAAAACAGCCCTCTGCTGATTTTTGTTCACGCTGAATCTCTCGGTCATTTTGAGCTGCCTGATTTCATCGAATGTAAAATCAATAACATAATACCTGCCGTCCTTTCGCTTTCTTTCAGGAAATAGCTCCCATAGCATGCGCCATTGCCTTAGCTGCCAAACTGTGTTCAGGCAGATAGCCACTGGCGCCGCGGTGGGCAATGACGATTTTTCCCATATTGGAAATCTCCGGATTTTTGTAAAAGCCCATAACAACTATCAGTGTTAAAACTAATAATAATTTTCTTTTCATTCAATTCATTTCTTTAAAAAATGAAAGTTAAAATTACTGCTGACTAATTGGGGATAAAAAGTAAACATATTAATGAATTCATTGAATGACTCAATACATTTTTTTTTACCGATCATACAAAACAGCATTTTCTGTAAAAAGCCAGGGCGGACCTGATGATTCATCTTGTTTTTCAACTTTTATGTGGGATTCATCAATTAGTTCCAATAATAAAACAGCCCGCATGTCAGGGGATGTGGAACAATGATACCACACATTATACCTGTAAATAAAACCATCGGGTTTAACTTCATCGAATCTGCGATCCACATATCCGGTATCTTTAATCGCGAAAGTATATGGACCTGTATTTAATCCTGTTAGCGAAGTACCTACGGAAAAAATTGGCACATCAGGGTCCACATTGTGATACACCAATGCTATATGCGGATCTTCGGGAAACAATGGCTCACCCATTTTGAACCACAGTCCCTGTGCTGTGCCAGCTACATCATAATCGACCGTGCCCCCGACAGGAGGTTTTGTACGGACTGTGGGGACACCACGGCAGAAAGAATCACCGCAGCGGGGAATCAAGATTTGGTTGATTTCCTCTGTAAAATAATCAAGCGGAGAAACTGTGTGAGGATACAAGTAATCATCAAACCTGTCCGTGGCAAATTCTATCCGCTTGGTTTTATCAAATGTCCCGAAATCCAGACCAAACTGACCCGGATTGCCACCTGCTTTTCCCAGTGTGTCTCCGGCTGATACGGGAATCTCTGTCCAAAGCAGGCAGTTTTTAAACGTATCGCCGGAAGTGGTGTAAGTTTCACATTCCCTGTCACTAAATGCTTCAGCCTTTTGCAGAATCGTTTCATGAAATCCAGACAAATGCCCGATCACGATTTGAAATTCACCCTGATTCACAGCCAGGGTCATAGCGTAATCCGTGTAGCCATAATTCACATGTTCCGATTCCACAAGTCTGGTAATGATCATATCCGCGGGGCATAAAACCGGTACTGGTGTCATATAATCGGTTAGGTAAAATCCGCCATGGTCGGAAGGAAATGTATGTCCCGGATTACTCATGTGTCCCAGGTTCACGAACAGGAAAAAATTATCCGCGTCCAATGGCAGCACAGTCAAAAATCCCTTGCCAACTTCTACTTTTGGAGCCAGAATCTCATCCGTAGTTTTACAGGCGAAAAGAGAAAACATAATAGAGATTAAGAGAAGCTGTAAGAAAATGGATAATCTACGATGTCTGATCATTTTGACTTGCCTTATTTAATATTAGAGAAGAGGTTTAAGCAAATATTAAAAACTGGAAAATTATCCGGATGTAAGTTAAATGTTTTAATTTAAAAAAAGCTAATTAGGCTTATATCTACCGACACGTTCCTTCAAAAACTCACTAACTTCTGTTTTTTGCCAATTAGCCATTATTCAACTCGCTTTTCAACTGTTCCAGTAAATCATCATTTTTTTTTCCACTATTCTTTCCCTTACCTGGCTTCTTGCGCGGCAATTTCTTCTTCGCCGTTTCCAGTTCTTTCACTGTTTTATCAAAATCGCTTTCCGTTTTATCTCTTTCGGCAATGCGTTTTAAATTATACTTTTCATATTCATCTTCCGCGTTGGCAGCCGCCAATTCGTGGGAAATCTTTCCGGCGTGGGTTAAAATATTGCGTTCATTCAGTTGCAGGAAACCATTTAGTTTTTCAATCCAGTTCTGCATAGTCATAGGAATACGGCGCATAGCCTGCCCTTCTTTTTGAACTATCCGGAATTTCCGGTTAGTTCACTTTTCCCTGATGATTTGCCAATATCCCGTTTTTCGTGAACCGATACGTTTTATTTTTCCATCTTTTTGCAAATTATGCATATTTCTCTGCGCCGAACGTTCCGTAATTCCCAGCATTTCAGATATTTCAGGAATCGTGATATTCGGGTTGTCCGAAATGATATCTAAAATTTTACCCGACGTTTTACCCGACTCTTTTTTCCTTTCAAGCAAAAAGACCGCTTTAACAAAAGTATCCCATCTATAAATTACCAGCGGCATACCCGCGTCTGACATCATTTTTTGAATGCGCCGAATACCGGTTCCCATTTTTTCAATATATTCAATCCTTTGAAAAAGATTGGCAACATTGGGATTACGTAAAACACTGCGTTTGCCAAAATCTTCGGGCTTCAATCCTTTGGGTAATCCGCCGGGACTGGTAATTTCCAGCCTATCGGCAAAGATCTCAACCATGATATTTGCCCCTTTCTCGAAATAATCGCGATGAATAACGGCATTAAGGACGGCTTCACGCAGCGCTTCAAAAGGAATTTCAGGAATTTCCTTCCGCCTCGGTGAACCGGTAAATTCG
>NBLI01000037.1 GCA_002084535.1 Candidatus Zhuqueibacterota bacterium 4572_119 | reverse complement strand
TATTTTGGAACTATTAGACGATCATTATACGGGTTTTCTTGTGTGGTCGCACATAGCTTATAATGTGGATGAGAAAAATGATCTTATGGGTAGACCAGATTTTTAGTGATTATTTGGCAAGGCATGATAATTTTAATAACCGGATTCAAGCTGAAGTAACAACTGCCTTTCCTTTGCCAAAACAAACGGCGCAGGATTTGAAAGCAAAGCTTGAGCAACTATTGAAGGGTGATGTCCGAATCGAAAATAAAATCGATTCAGCTATTTTGGGTGGAATGATTATTCGTGTTAACGGGCAGGTGCTGAATGCCAGTGTTATGAATAAATTTGAAAATTTGAAAACTTTTTTAACTAAAAATTAGAAAATACTATGGAAGTCAAAGCAAGTGAAATTTCTTCTGTTATAAAGAAGGAAATTGAAAAATTCGACATCAAAACAGATTTCGAGGAAACCGGGGAAATAATCCAGGTCGGGGATGGAATCGCACGGGTTTATGGACTGGAAAACGTCATGGCTAATGAGCTTGTGGAGTTCCCGCAAGGCGTGTTTGGTATGGCGCTGAATCTGGAGGAAGATAACGTCGGCTGCATTTTATTCGGCAGCGAAAAATATTTAAAAGAAGGCGATGTTGTCAAACGCACCGGAAAAGTCATGGAGATTCCCGTCGGCGAAGAATTGGTGGGACGGGTTGTCAATCCATTAGGACAGCCATTGGATGGCAAAGGTCCTGTCAAGACCCAAAACTCATTAACAATGGAGCGTAAAGCTCCGGGAGTTATTGCCAGGCAACCGGTAAAGGAGCCTTTACAGACAGGTTTAAAAGCTATCGATTCCATGATTCCTATTGGTCGCGGACAACGCGAGTTAATTATCGGAGATCGCCAGATTGGAAAAAGCACCATTGCCATCGATACGATTCTGAATCAAAAAGGCCAGGATGTGTATTGTATTTATGTCGCGATCGGTCAAAAAGGCTCGACTATTGCGAAAGTTGTCCAGACCTTGGAGGAACATGGCGCCATGGAATATACAACGGTTGTCATGTCCGCAGCAAATGATCCGGCTCCGTTTACTTATATCGCGCCCTACAGCGGCGCAACAATGGGAGAGTATTTTCGCGATAATGGTAAACACGCGCTGGTGGTTTATGATGATCTTTCTAAACATGCCTGGGCGTATCGACAGGTCTCATTGTTGCTCAGACGTCCACCCGGACGTGAAGCTTATCCTGGCGATATCTTCTATTTGCATTCACGTTTACTGGAAAGAGCAGCCAAATTGAGTGACGACCTGGGCGGTGGTTCGTTGACAGCTTTGCCAATTGTGGAAACTCAGGCTGGAGATTTTTCCGCCTACATTCCAACAAATGTCGTTTCAATTACCGATGGACAGATTTATTTGGAACCAGATCTGTTCTACGGCGGAGTGCGACCGGCAATTAATATTGGTTTGTCAGTATCCAGAGTTGGAGGCAACGCGCAAATTAAAGCAATGAAACAAGTGGCAGGACAATTGCGTCTGGATTTGGCACAGTACAGAGAATTAGAGAGTTTTGCCAAATTTAGCTCAGAACTTGATAAGTCAACTCAAGCCCAATTGGTCAGGGGGCAAAAAATGGTTGAGCTGCTTAAACAGAATCAAAATCAGACTCTGTCTGTGGAAAAACAGGTCAGCTTAATTTTTCTCGGTACTAAAGGATTTTTAGATGAAACTCCATTGAAAGATTTGAAACGACTGGAAGAAGAGTTTTTTCAATATATGGAATCAAAATATCCCCATATTTTAAAGGACATCAACGAGAAAAAAGCATTGGATGATGATCTTCAGGCTGGTCTGCAAGGCGCCTGCGAAGATTTTATGTCAGTTTTTTCGGCCGAATAATTTTTTAATAAAAAACTTTTTTAAAACAAAACTTTTATGGCATCACTCAGAGATATTAAACAAAGAATTGCTGGTGTAAAAAAGACCCAGCAAATCACCCGTGCGTTGAAGATGGTGGCGGCGGTCAAATTTCGCAAAGCCCAGCAATCCATACTTCAGGCGCGACCTTATGCCAATCGCTTAAATGAAATAGTGGGGCATATAGCCCATGATCTGGATCGAAACCTGCACCCGCTATTAGCTGAACGCGCTCCCGCTCGAATTGGATATGTGATCATTACTGCTGACCAGGGACTTTGTGGTTCATTTAACGCCAATATTATACGACGCGCTGAAGCGGAGATTAGAGCCCAGGAAGGTAATGACGTTGAGTTAATTCTGATCGGGAAAAAGGGAGTTGATTATTTTGGAAAAAGAGGATATAAGGTCATTGGGAATTATCTGAAATTTTTTAAAGATTTGTCTTTTAAACAAGCAGATGAAATCGAGGATATTATTCGGGAGTCGTATCTCAAGGAGCAATTGGATCGCATTTATTTGGTTTACAATGAATTTAAATCCGCCATGAGGCAGGATGTAACGATTGAACAAATATTGCCCATTATTCCAATCATTCCTGATGAAAGCAAGAATCTTGTCGAATTTAACTTTGAACCAGATGCTGTGAAAATACTGGATGTTTTAATTCCCAGGTATTTGAATGTAAAAATATGGCGTGTGCTGTTGGAATCTTACACGTCTGAAATGGGCGCGAGGATGACTGCAATGGAGAACGCGACTGAAAATTCAAATAATATCATCAATGATTTAACCCTGGAATATAATAAACTTCGCCAGGAAAAAATCACTTCTGAAATCTTGGAAATTGTAAGCGGCAGCGAAGCGTTAAAAGGATCATAATAAAACAGTAAACGAAATATTTTATAATTGAGGTTTTTATATATGGAAAAAGGTCAAATTGTACAGATTATTGGCGCGGTTGTCGATGTCAGATTTGATGAAGGTAAATTGCCGTCGATCTTGAACGCGTTGGAGATCAAACGCCAGGATGGATCCCGCTTGGTTCTTGAAGTTCAGCAGCATCTTGGGGAGAGAACTGTGAGATGCGTGGCAATGGACTTCACTGATGGTTTGATTCGGGGAATGAAAGTAGAAGATACAGGTGAACCGATCAAAATGCCTGTGGGTCCAAAAACACTGGGTCGCATGTTCAATTTAATTGGTGAACCAATCGATGAACAAGGCGATGTGGAAGCCGTCAGGTATGACCCGATTCATAAAGAAAAATTAAAATTCGAAGACCTTGATGTAAAGGGCGAAATTTTTGAAACAGGCATCAAAGTTATTGACCTACTGGAGCCTTATTCCAAAGGTGGAAAAACCGGTTTGTTCGGTGGTGCCGGAGTCGGTAAAACAGTGGTTATTATGGAGCTTATCCATAATATCGCTAAAGAACACGGCGGCTATTCTGTATTTGCCGGAGTGGGAGAGCGAACTCGTGAGGGAAACGATCTTTGGCTGGAAATGCAGGAGTCCGGAGTAATAGATAAAACCAGTATGGTTTATGGACAGATGAACGAACCTCCCGGCGCCAGGTTGCGCGTTGGTCTATCCGCTTTGACAGTTGCTGAATATTTCAGAGAAGACGAAGGCAGGGATGTACTTTTGTTTATCGATAATATTTTTCGTTTTACACAAGCTGGATCAGAGGTGTCCGCTTTGCTGGGAAGAATGCCGTCCGCTGTGGGGTACCAGCCGACACTGGCAACTGAAATGGGCGAGCTCCAGGAGAGAATCACTTCTACAAAAAATGGATCAATCACATCTGTCCAGGCGATTTACGTGCCGGCTGATGATTTGACAGATCCTGCGCCGGCAACGACTTTTGGACATCTTGACGCAACCACGGTGTTATCGCGGAAATTAACCGAGCTTGGCATTTATCCGGCTGTCGATCCTTTGGAATCAACCTCAATTTTGCTTGATCCAAAAATAGTTGGTGAGGAACACTTCAATACAGCCAGGGCGGTTATAGAAATTTTGCAAAAGTATAAAGAACTGCAGGATATTATTAATATTCTCGGTATGGAGGAGCTGTCTGATGAAGACAAGCTTACAGTGAATCGCGCCAGACGGATTCAACGATTTTTGTCCCAGCCGTTTTTTGTCGCTGAAGAATTTACCGGGCGCGAAGGTAAATATGTTCGCCTTGAAGATACGATCAAGGGATTCAAAGACCTGACTGAAGGCAAATACGACGACCTGCCCGAACAAGCGTTTTTTATGGTAGGAACGATTGAAGAAGCTGTGGAAAGAGCTAAAAATTTATAAATTTGAATTGAAATAAAATGGACAAAGTTTTCGACTTAGAAATAATTACTCCGCTGAGTGTTTTGTACAAAGCAAAAATCCAGCACGTTCGCTTGCCGGGTGTTGCAGGATATCTGGGAATCAAAGCCGGACACGAACCTTTTGTTACGACGCTGACAATCGGCGAAATAAAAGCCAACCTGGAAAATAATGATGTGAAATATTTTGCCACCAGTGGCGGTATAGTTGAAGTTTTACCAAATATAACAACTATTCTTGTGGAAACCGCTGAAGAAGCCACTGAAATAAATCTTGAACGCGCTTTATACGCCAAAGAAAGAGCGGAGAGAAGATTGGCAGAAAAAACAACGAAAACAGATATTAACAGGGCGAAGCTGGCATTAGCAAAAGCAGAGAACAGAATCAAGGTTATTAAAAAGGTTAAACCAGAGTAAAGTTTATTAAATTTTTATTTGATTTCAAAAAATATTGATAAAAACTTAAATGAAGGTGATGGTGCAATAAGTATTTGCATTAGTCACCTTTTTTTATTATATTTTTTTTAATTTATTAAAAAACATCTTTTTAATCTTTATCATTATTGATGGAAAAAAGGAAAGGAATACAAATGAGCAAGTATTTATTACATTGTATAGTTATTTTTGTATTTTTATTAATGATCACTATGCCGGGAAACGCAGGTGAGAATATGTCAGAAGGGATATCTCCCAGGATTAAAACAGGTATTGATGTATTACTGGAAAAGAAACTTGATTTGGTTAAAGGCAAAAAAGTCGGTTTAATCACCAATGTTACCGGTGTTACTAATAATCTCAAATCAACAGTGGACGCGTTGAATGAAAATCCGGGCGTCCACCTTGTCGCTTTATTTGGACCGGAACATGGAGTTCGCGGCGATATTAGCGGTGGGGATAAGGTTGTAACATACAAAGATGAAAAAACCGGAATAATCGTTTACAGTTTATACGGCAAAACGAGACGACCAACCAGCGAGATGCTGAAAAATATAGATGTGCTGATTTATGATATTCAAGATATTGGCTCGCGGACATATACCTTTATTTATACAATGGCTTACGCTATGGAAGCCGCGCGTAAGCACAATATCAAATTTATTGTGCTTGATCGTCCTGATCCTCTGGGAGGCGTCAAAATTGATGGAAATATTTTGGAACCTGAATTCAGCTCTTTTATCGGGTTGTATCCCATACCCTATGTTTATGGAATGACGGTGGGGGAATTGGCTCTATTTTTTAATAAGGAATTTGGAATTGGTTGTGATTTGACTGTGATTCCTATGGAAGGTTGGGAAAGAGGAATGTTATGGACAGATACGGGATTAATGTGGATTCCAACTTCGCCTCATATCCCAAAACCGGAAGTGGCTTATTATTATTCTTTGACAGGTGGCATCGGGGAATTAGGAACGGTTTCCAATGGGGTCGGCTACACCTCACCTTTCGAACTGATCGGTACGCCGTGGATGGATGGGGATGAATTAGCCAAAGAACTGAATAACAGAAATTTGCCGGGCGTTTATTTCCGTCCTATCTGGTTTCGTCCGTATTATTATAAATTCATCAAAGAGGTGTGTTCAGGAGTGCAGGTACATATTTTAGACTATAGCAAAGTTGAACTGGTAAAAATTCAGGTTCACATTTTAACCGCGATTCAAAAACTCTACCCCGATAATAACATTTTTGATACTAAACGGATTACCAGTTTTAACAAAGCATTTGGAACTGACTACATCGCGGATTTTGTTCAAAAAGGATATTCCGCGGAAAAGATTATCCAACCCTGGGAAAAGCAATTAAAGAATTTCAGGGAAAAAAGGAAGAAGTATTTATTATATTGAAGATGGGGCAAACTTTCATTTGATTAATAATTTTGATCCATTATGAATCGAAACCTGATAAACCGAATTCTCAAAAAAGCAAACAACCCAAACCTGTTAAATGAATTAACCACCAGCTTAAGCTTCACTGATTTGCAGTCTTTTCTGCTGGAGGTTTACCGGGAGAAAGTGAGTCGCTTGCAGCCAAAAGACTTAATGGCTCAATATGCCAGCAATCGCTTTGTGAAGCCAGCGCAAATTGAACCTGCGAAACTGATGGACTTTGAAAAAATGGCATTTTTAATTTTGCCGGATAGCTTTGAGCTTGTTGAGTTGTCTCCTGTTTGTCCGTTAGGAACGAGTTCTGTGGTTGCGCCGGTTGATCAAAATAATGTAGTTGTCACAATCCGGAACTCAGAAGTTTGCTCTGATCCAACAAATGTTTTGGCGTTAGAAGCGGCAACGCGTAGAAAAAGCAATTTGCGAAAAGGCTCAAAAAAGCAGCAAACTGTCAAGCTTTGCGCTTCTCACCGAGTCGTTCGCGCCCAAATGTTTGATGAAGCCGCCGCGTTTCCCCACTTCAAGCTGCTCTCACTCTGTACAGCCGGCAAGGACGAAGGATCGTTCAACTTTGAGCTTGAATCATTAAAAGAGCATATTTCATATTATATCAATATTTTTAAAACCGCGGGGGAAAAAATTTTTCAGATTAATCAGGTCAGAGTTGTTTTCTTTATTATTGAAAATCAAATAGTTAATAAAATTAATAATTTTCTTCTTGATGAGCTAATACAAAAGTTTCCAGGAATTAAATTTGAAGTTGACGAGGAAAGTAATTCCGGCGCGGGATATTACAAACTGCTTCGTTTCCATATCTACGCGACCGACAGAGAGGAGACTGAATATTTTTTAGTCGATGGAGGATTTACGGACTGGACGCAAAAATTGCTCAGTAATAAAAAGGAACGGTTGCTCACCAGTGGTTTGGGAAGTGAACGGTTTGTTTACTGTTTCGCGACTTAAATGTTATATTTTTAAACAAACAGAAAAGGAAATGTTGAATGATTCAATCGAGTGTAAAGGGTTTGGTAATTTTTTTAATATTGATAGTTTTACATTCCTGTCAAGATAAAAATGAGAAAGAACAAATGCCAAAATATGGCGTATTCAGTTTTGAACATAAGCTTAATTTGCCTGGAGAACCTGACGAAATATATGACGCGATCACTGGAGACATAAGCGGCTGGTGGGATCATTCATTTTCCGGAAATCCAGCAAAGTTTTATATTGAAGCGAAACCCGGCGGTGGTTTTTGGGAAATATTTGATGAGGAGTCTGGCGATGGTGTTTTGCACGCGACAGTGATTTACGCGCACCGGGGAAAAGCGCTTCGCTTCGACGGTCCGCTTGGGCTTTCTGGCACTGCCATTCAAATGGTTACAACATATAATCTTGAACCTGTTGGTTTGGATTCCACTAAGTTAACCGTATCAGTACACGGATCAGGAGAGATGGAAGAAAATATTTCAGAGGTCGTGAAAAATGTCTGGTTTCATTTTTTGTTTGAACGGTTCAAGCCGTATGTTGAACAAAAATTAAATGATAATAAGTAAGCTTCATTGTTGCAGTGCGTTAGTGGTAAGTTCTCATGGAGCTGTAATTCGCGGCTTTGTGCCTGACTGGAATAATTATTTCCTGTCTAATTGCCAGCAAGCGTTCATCCTGAATATTATTTGCCTTTTGAATGACTCGCCGATCGACATCATAACGCTGCTCCAAATCGATTAGTGTTTCTCCTGCTTGCATGGTATGAATTATTACTTTTCGGCTTTCGTCATAGTAGTCTTTAATTTTTGATTCTGAATTTTGCTGGATTCGAGTGACCTTTTGATTAACAAAAGTTTCGACTTTGTTTAAAACAATATGAAAACCGATAAAAGCAAAAATTAAAACCACAATGACAATATTCATGATTGCCTTCATATTTATCACCTCCTTAAAGGTTTTGATTAATATTGTGATGGGAAATATATCTGTAATTTTCACGCGATGGATTCCTTAACATTTTTTTTGCTCTTTATTATATTAGACAAAAGTATTTCAAAAATGTTTCGATGAATGACAAAAATGTACAGAGGTTGGTTAGCTGCAAACAATGTGTACCAACCTCTGAACAATATGGTTTGTTGTGTCGTATCATATTGTACATACCTCTAAACATATTTAAATAAACAGGCAAAGGAGATACAAATATGTCCAGGCTCGTAACCAACTTTCAAACATTACTCAAAGATGATGAGAGTCAGAATAAATCTGAAATTGCCAAACGCATTGGAGTCAGCCGTGTTACTTTTTACAGCTTGTTTAACGATAATTGGAAGCAGATTCAACGGGAAACCATTGAGAAAGTGTGCGATTATTTTAAGTGTGATATTTCCCAACTTTTTGAAATTAAAGAAAATCCGTTTTGGATACCATTTTTACAGAAAGGTAGTTATAGTTTCATATTTGGCGGGGCAAGGGCAAATGAAAAAAAATCTGTTTTTGGTTCATGGGACCTTAAGGTGATGAATGAGATAACAGCTCATCTAAATCAAATTAGCGGTAAGAAGCGGCTGAAATTCAACTTTATGTCAAGCCTCGAATTCGAAAAGGAACAAAATGATGTTATTGATTATATAAAGGAAAATAACACAATTATCATTGGATCGCCAAAAGCCAATCCTTTATCAGAATTTATTATTGCTAATTTATACAATGCGGAACCTTTAAATCCAGAGAAATCAAACAGAAAAAAAATTCCGTTTCGTTTCATACGTCCTCAAAAGTGGGGCCCGTTCGAAGAAAAAAGTGCAGTGACCGAGGCAAGTCAAAATCCAGAAAATTGGGGCATTCATTTTCAGAAATCAAAAAAAAATATAGCAAAAGCTGAATGGTTTGATAGGTTTTATGAAAGAAAAATTAGCAAAGGTCATGATTGCGGGCTTTTAATTATCGTTAATAAACCCTTTGAAACACAAAATAATGTAAAACTCATAATACTTGCCGGTTACAGCGGTCTCTCGAGTTTCGGATTGGCAGAAATGTTGACAAAGGATTCAAACAAAATGGAACCGAAAACGCGCAGACCATTAGCAAAGGTTGTACAGTTTGAATATGATAAACCATCGGAAGATCGGGATGACAGAAAGATTACAAAAAGAAAAGTTGTCGCTGAAACACAAGCAGTTTTTCGGTAATCGTGTAACACATCAGTTATGGGAGTATTCAAGATGTCGCACACTTGAAATTGTAATTGTTGATACTATCCAGGAAATCAATAAATATAATTGTTGAGTGC
>NBLI01000251.1 GCA_002084535.1 Candidatus Zhuqueibacterota bacterium 4572_119 | reverse complement strand
ATCGATGTCACTGCAAATCGCCAGCCCCGCGTTATACGGATGGGGAAATTTTTTGAGCTTGATTTTGCTCACTTCCGTTCACCAATCTTTTTAGCCGGTACTCCTCCGACTATTGTATTTGGCTTTACTTCTTTATTAACGACTGCTCCGGCTGCTATTATGGCGCCATCACCAATCCGAACGCCGGGAAGAATGATTGAATAAGCTCCAATCCAAACATCATTTCCAATAATTATATCAGCCTCATCATATTCCTGATATCTCCATTTTTGCCCGGCTTTTACCCCATGGTTACTCGATATGATAAATGTACCCGGCGACACTCCACAGTAATCACCAATTACAATCTTTGATTTTTTTCCCGCCCAAAGATAGACTGACCGATTAACTAATGTATGATTACCCAAAAATATATTCTGTGCGTTAGCTAACTTTGCCGATGGAAGAATAACAACGCCTTCACCCTTAGAGCCAAGATTCATCAAACCCCAGACATTGCCGTGAAGAAAAATGCGAATTGCATCGATGATCTGTTTGTAAAGTATCGGCGATTTATTAGCTATTTTTTGCCACAATTTCTGCAGAAACCATTGCAAATTACATTTATTTGAAGTCGAATATTTATGCCAGCGTAAATAATAGTCTTGAAAAAACTCATCCCCGGTTATGTTATATAAAGCTTTCAATTGCTCAAGGTGAAGCCTGTGATAAGTTTTTGAAGTCAATCTTAGTGGAGTGAATAAATCATAGTAAGACCAAAATCCATTATCATATCGGTTGAGATTTGCTTTCAGGCTATTTATAAATTGAGTAAATTTTTCTTGCGCGGCTTTCTCTTCGCTATATAAAGAAAAATCGTAAATTCCAAATACAGCGAATATAAATCCGTTTAACACTCCCGATATCCCAGATGTCAATGGATATTCTTCAATGACAGGTGAACCATCAGGAAATTTAGAAATAATACCTCCCATTTTGCTTTCAACATTAAATATTCGCCAGACTAATCTTGCGGTAGTCAAATATTTTTTCTCACCGGTGAGTTGATGTGCCCGCAGCAATACCGACAAAGCTTGTCCCTGAGCCATACCGGAAATCCAGGGCGCTTTGATTTGGTAATATTCAATATCAAATAAGTAAGACCATATTAAAGATTTATTTGGTCCGGGAGACGCGTTTTTGACAAGCCAGTTTGCTTGATTCAGGAAGAGTATTTTTGATTTCTGCGATGCAGTTCTTAGATATTTGTTAAAATGATATAATCCATATTGACAAACGGTAATCGGGTTATACTTCCAATTTGGTTGGTAATGAAGACGGCTAAAAGGTACTCCTTGGTCGTCAAATTTATATTCTGAAAAATCCTCGCCTAAACGGCTGTTATAATCTATATAATACGGTCCTAATTCCATTCGTATATTTTATTCCGGCGGTCGTTAAATAAATTGTTGTTATCGTTAATATTTTTATTTCGTGCCATGCTGGGATCAATATCTAATACAACAATCTGTTCTTTATCCGGAAGCGCTCGATAAAGTATTTCACCATCAAAATTGGTAATCTGACTCCTGCCGGTGAATTTTTGTTTGAGACCACCTCTTTCTTCTTCACCAATCCGGTTTGCGGTGATGGCAAAAATCCTGTTTTCAAGACAACGGGTTACCATTGCATTTTGGCAATAAGGCATCACCAGGTTTGATGGATGACAAATAATGTCAGCTCCTTTCAAAGCAAGCGTCCGTGCTGATTCAGGAAAAATCCAATCGAAACATATCATCATACCAACTTTTGCTTCACCCAAATCCCATATATTAAAAGGCAAATCTCCGGGAGAAAACCACTTCTTCTCCCTGTCAAAAAGGTGCAGTTTCCTGTATCGCCCGATTAATCCTTTTTGATCGACTAAAATTGCTGAATTATAATATTTTCCTGATGCTCTTTCTGCAAGCCCGGCAACTATTGCTGTATCATATTTTTTTGACAAATCGATCAGAGACCGCGTTGTTTCACCGTCTGGAATTTCTTCAGCTAATCCATCAACTTCTTTTTGAGAGACAAAAAGATAACCGGTATTGAACAACTCAGGCAATACCCATAGATCAGCTTCTTCCATTTTCAATAATCGTTCAACAGTAAGGAAATTTTTTTCCTTTTCTCCAAAACAAACATGGAATTGAATTAAACCGATCCTCATTAAATGCTCTCAGCTTTTCTGCGGATGAATAGCTTTATTGCCTGTAAAAGCAGTTTCACTAAATATAAACGAGTCTGCTCTCAAAAGGGACTAAAGTCCTGATTTTTATCGGAATTATGTTGCCCCCATCCTAAAGGATGTGGTTAGTCATAACATATAACTTAAGTAATTATAATTGACTAACTCCACCATTCATGGCGGAGAAAAGATCGAATCCCAATCAGGGTGAAAGCCGTTTAGGGCTTTTTAGAATGAACTCAAAAATATTATCGTTTTTTATGCCTTGTTTTAATAATTATTTGAATTGCTTCTTTGTGTCTTGGCATATACTTTAGCATTTGTTTGTACAAATCTTTTGCCCTGTCTTCCCAGCCACATTCCCTGTAATAGTTTGTTGCTGCAACATAAATATTTATTCATGAGCTCTATTTCCAGATCATTGGGCGTTAATTTGTCACATTGCTCAAAAATTTTCTTTTTTGGATTCAATACACGTTTAAAGATCAGGTGAAAATTTTCTTTTACATCCCATAAGGTGTCACATATTTTTCGTAAAGAACTGAATGGAATGTTGGCAACTTTGCTTTTTGATCTCTTATAATTTTTAAAAATCAGCAAAGCGTCAAAATATCCACTGATGATTTCTCTTATTTTCCAATCCCTGATATTTTGAACATAGGGACTTATTTGTGCTTTTTCATCGGCCATTTTTAACCACGCCTACTAATAAAATACATTTTTGTTGGATTATAGATATTGATTGAGTT
Organism: Candidatus Zhuqueibacterota bacterium 4572_119; assembly: GCA_002084535.1. Lineage (GTDB taxonomy): Bacteria > Zhuqueibacterota > Zhuqueibacteria > Thermofontimicrobiales > Thermofontimicrobiaceae > NBLI01. The sequence goes on along the minus strand of NBLI01000251.1, from coordinate 2,537 downwards.
TTCCATCTGTTTAATTCTATATTAATCATGCATTATTGCGCCGCTTTTTTTCACCAAAAGTAAATCAACCTCTCCCCTTTAACCTTGAAAATTCAGATGTTCTGCTTTGTTCTAAAAATTAGTCTCGTTGTATCGAAACACGAAGTTGGAATTGATTTTAAAATAGCTGATATTTTGATAATATTATTTATTCAAAGTTTAATTCTATCACCCTAAATTCAACGCGTCGATTTTTTTGTCTGGCAGCATTTGTGTACTCATCGACCAAAGGTTTGTCAAAACCATAACCTCTGGCTGAGAATCTGTTCTCATCGAGCCCATTTTCCACAAGATATTTTACTACTGAAGCAGCCCGCTCTCGCGAAAGCTTCCTGTTATAATCTGCCGCGCCAAGATCACAAGTATGTCCACCAATTTCTATCTTTTTCCATTCAGGGTGGTTCATAATTAATCTTAAAAAACGATCGAGCTCACTAATTGACTCTGGTCGTAATTTTGATTGATTAATTTCAAAAAATACATTGAGTAACGCTGATGAATAAACGCTATCTCCCGGCGTATATTTAGGGAGTTCCACATCCAATACGATTTTTGATATTTTCTTTCTTCTTAAATCAATATCCTTTGAGGCGAAAATAAAACTGTCCCGTGATGCTGTGTAACTATACCACCTGCCCGAAGGCAACAAAATTGTATAATCTCCATTCGGCAGCGTATTAGTAATTCCAAGTGTTTTAAAAGTATGCAAATCTTCCCAGGTAATTTTTACCTTTTCCAGGGGTTCACCATTTTTATCGGTTACTTTACCTGATACAATAGTAACAGGTTTAGTAAGCTTTTTAGGCAATTTAATAACGTAAATATCGCTTTTACCGAATCCCTTTTGCCGCGCGCTTGAAAAATAAACCATATCACCGCTCACAGGAATGCTATAACCCCAATCTTTGTGAACGGTATTTATTTCTTTTCCCAAATTCACTGGTTCAGTCCAGTCTGTCCAACTATCTCCGTTTCGATATGCAACGAATAAATCTAAATCACCAAGCCCGGGATGTCCCGCCGAACAGAAAAATAAGGTTTTTCCATCCGGATGAAATATTGGTCCCCTTTCGCATTTTGGGGTATTAATAGTATTGCCAATATTTACAGGTTCAGACCAAATTCCTGAATCAGATTTAAATGAAACGAAAATATCTGTATTGAAAAACGGATGGCGATATTTATGTTTGGGCTTAAATTCTCCCACCACGCCGGGTCTGTCAGAAACAAAAAACAATGTTCTTCCATCACTGGATAAGCAAGCATCAGCTTCAAAATATTCTGTATTTACCGGTTGTCCCAGGTTTTTAACCGTTTCCCAGCCATGCTTTTCTAATTTTGAAAAATATAGATCACCATTGCCATACGAATCAGGATAATTCCCGTAAATAAACGCTGTGGTTCGGTCTGGTGATAAATTGATCAATCCTTCGTGCAGCTTTGTATTGATTGGTTTTCCCAAATTGACAGCGGGCGACCAATCATGATTCAATTTCGTCGAAAACCAAATATCCTCACCACCAAATCCAGTGGGACGATTCCTCGATGTAAAGAATAGCTGGCTGCCATCGGCTGATATTATTGGGTAATATTCATTATATTCAGAATTAATATTAGAACCCAAATTAACAATTGAAACCTTTTGAGGCCGAGAATTTAAAATCTCGATTATTTTATTTATTTTCTGGCTTTCTTCCGGATGCGACTTCAGGTGCATTTGCAGGTTAAAAACAGCTTTTTTCCATTGACCTGATTCAATAAATTCTTTTGCTTTATCCTGATAATTTTCTACTTTTTGGGGTTGCTTATCCTGTTTTGAATTACTTTCAGCAGCAGCAAATTTTATTTTTTGGTTATACATATTTTGTGAAAAGGCACGAGGGCAGTAGATTATTGCAATCACAAAAAGCAGAATCACAATAAAGAGAAACTGTTTTTTAGCTCTAATAACCATTGTTGAAAATTAATTATGATTAAATTTTAAACTGGACTTTGAACAAATTGATTTGTATGTGCAAAGAAATGTAAGAAATTTTGAAATTACTTACAAGCAAAATAATTTTTGACAGGTAGCGCCTCAGTTATGGGAGTATTCAAGGTGTCGCACACTTGAAATTGTAATTGTTGATGGCACAATTTATTATTTAGTTGAAGTGTACGACATCTCTATCTGCCACCAGTAACTGAAGTATTACTTTGACCGGCTACATCCAAATTGTAGATACAGAAAAATTCGTATCCAACAAGCAGTGTTTGAATAGAATGAATAGATTTTTTTTCTATTGCCATTTTGTATTTTAAGATTTTTCATAAATTATGGAGCTATAACTTCAATATAAACAGTTTTTGTTTTAATTGGAAAATACCTGGTTTTTACCTTTTTAGAGTTGACTCATTAAAGAATCAAAAAGACTAAACATTCCAGGACTAATTTTCATTATCCGATCAACAAAGTGGGGCGATAATTCACTGACATTTATGATAAAGCGAAAAGGAGT
>NBLI01000250.1 GCA_002084535.1 Candidatus Zhuqueibacterota bacterium 4572_119 | reverse complement strand
AAACGAGATTGACCGGTATGGAAAATTTGGCAGCTCAATGGGAATCAATTTTACGCCCAGTTCCTTGATTTTTTTCAGCGCCAACGAATCAGTATGCTTGAATGAGTAGCTGCTTTCAAAGTCATTTTTTAAATAACCGATTTTGAGACTTGTCAATTCGATTTTTGAATCGTAGCTAAAAGGAATATTTTGCACGGATAAATCTTTATCATCCGGTCCGTAAATTGAGTTCAGTACAATGGCGCAGTCTTCGGCATTACGGCAGATGGGACCTATTTTATCCATGGTCCAGCTTAGCGCCATGGCTCCATAACGGCTTACTCTGCCAAAAGTGGGACGCAAACCTGTGACCCCGCAAGTTGTGCTGGGCGAGACAATGGAACCCCATGTCTCCGATCCGATAGCAAATGGCATTAATCCAGCGGCGACTGCCGCTGCTGGTCCGGCTGAAGATCCGCTTGAGCCTTTGGAAATGTTCCAGGGATTTCTTGTTTTTCCTCCATACCAAACGTCACCCATTGCCAATGCTCCCAGGCTAATCTTCGCGATTAAAACGGCGCCGCTTTCCTCAAGTTTTTCCACAACGGTGGCGTTTATATCAATTATTTGGTCCTTATAAGGCGCAGCTCCCCAGGTGGTCTTGATTCCTTTTGTTGCCAGCAGATCTTTGGCGCCCCAGGGAATTCCGTGAAGCAATCCGCGATAATTACCAGAAGCGATCTCCCTGTCGGCTTTTTGCGCCTGCTTAAGAGCCAGGTCTTTGGCTAAGGTGATTGTACACTCAAGCCTGGGTCCGAATTTTTCAAGCCGGTTGATAAACATGGTTGTTAATTCAACTGAAGTAATCTGCCGGGTTTTAAGTAATTGAGCTAAAACCGGGATTGGCTGAAATGCCATATCTTCAATATATGTTGGGGCAGCGATTTTTGGAAGTTCCTCGATGGAGAAGAATTTTTTCTGTTCTATTTTAATACCCGGGATGATGGGATTAAAGATCAGAGCAGGAGAGATGCTGTTATCCAATTTTACTTCTCTCATTTTTTTATATCTTGCCAGGTTCTTACTTAAGTTAGGCAGCATCAGTTTTCTTTCGTGTGAAGTCAACTGTAACCCAATGATTTTTTCTGCGGCAGCGATGTTGTATTTGGAGATATTTTTCCCGCCTTTAATAAGGAAGATATTAAGAGCAACACTAAAGCAGAAAACTAAAACAAGAATTACGGTAACAAAAATCCGTCTCGTTTTTTTTGTAAAAATATTCATTTGTATTCTCCTTTTTATCAATCTGCTTTTTTCCACGCTTCAATAAACTTTGCCGCGGCATCAACCATTTTGCTAACCTTTTGTTTGCCCATATCCTTTGAAGCAGAAGTCACATCACTGAAAGACCATATCCCATTATTTGATAATTCATGACTGGCGCCTCCTTTTTGGGTTTCAACCGGGACTCCCAAATATAAGGAAGCGACATTTTTAAGGTCTGGACTTTTTTTTGCAAGCTGGTAAAGTTTTTCAACTTTTTTGGTAAATTTAATTTCAGGTTTTTTTGCCAATTCCATTTTGACTAATTCAGGTTTCAAATAGAGCATAATTGATGTCTCGCCTTTGCCGGCATGCCAGTCAAAAAATTCCCCGCCACCGGATTTTTGCATGGAACCACCCAAACCAATGGCAATGGCGGCAGCTTCGGTAGTGTGATTTATTCTGTGAATCACACTTTGCTGGACAATGCTGTTTCCACCGTGATAATTGAAGAACATAAATTTGCGAAAGCCATATTTTATGAGCAATTCGGCTGTTTCATAAAGAACCTGTACCATTGTTTCCGGTTTTAAACTCAGTGTCCCCGGAAAACCGGAATGATATTCACTGTAACCGGCAAACAGGACAGGCGCCACAATAACACCGGTTTTCCGGGAAATCATTTTTGACATGCCAAATGCTTCGTAATAATCAGTGCCCAGCGGCATGTGGGGTCCGTGCTGCTCGGTGCTTCCCAGCGGAATAATGACCATATCATTGGACTTCAGGTATTCCTGAACATCGATCCAGGACATTTCCTGTAATACCAGTTCTTTTGATTGAATAGGGTTTACGCAGAAAAATAGCGCGACAGAAAGAATTAAAATGAAGCGAACACCAATTTTTTTTATTTTCATTCTTGTTCTCCTGTGTTTAGCTTATGTCGGGGGATTAATTTTTAAAAAGAAAACCAGGAGGGATACACTTCTTTTCTCCTGTCTTTTAAAAAATGATTTTGTGCGTGGGAATTTTTTACCTGGTCAAGGTTAATTTCATGGATAAGTATGGCATCTTTTCCTGCTGGCGCTTGCGCTATAATTTTACCATCGGGTGCAGTGATAAATGATTTGCCTTCAAATTCGACACAATCTTCTTTGCCCACACGGTTACAGAGCGCGGTAAAATAACCGTTTTGAAATCCAGCTACCCGCATTTCCGCTTCAAAAAGACCGGGGGGCCATTCGCCGACAGCTCCGGCTTGTGGCACAATAACAAGCTCCGCGCCCTGCAAAGCCAATGCACGCATATATTCAGGGTAGTGGCGGTCATAACAAATGGCAACTCCAATTTTTCCCACTGCTGTATCATAAACCAAAGTATCTCCGGCTCCGGGGGTGTAGTACCCCTGCTCGTGGAAACAAGGTCCCTCCATAATGTGAACCATGCGAGTAACTCCCAAAAGTTTATTCTGTGGTTGGTCCGGGGATTGGCTCCGCGAGGTCGAGATTGTTTCCGATGGAAGGTTTTTGAGGGTAAAATGGAGTGAACGCCAGTTCCGAAAACGCGATCAACTGGGCGGATTGTTGAACAGCTTCATTAAATGCTTTTGTTGCTCTTATGATATTATCTTGCAAATTTGAGGTAGCGTGCTGCTGAATCAGCGCTAATTTTAATAATCTCTCCATATTGAGTATCCCCTGGTACATTTTAGGTTAAAGGATAAGTGTTGGAGTTGCATATACATAGTCGCGTTTTGTAATGATCAGTTTAAGTTGGGCATTGAAAATAGAGTTTAGAATTTCATTGAGTTGAAATATATTGTTTTTCTCGGAGAGCGGCGTAATGCTGTTATTGTATAAAAATAAAATTATTGACAAATAGCAAGGGAAACTTTTTGTTGGAGAAATTTTTATAAAGAAAATTTCCGGAATGTATTGAGTGAATTAAATGATAATTTGACACACAATTCCTGTCTCGAAAGATTTTTTTCGTGATGTTTGTGGAAAATTTGTACTGAACCTTTGCTAATTAAAAAAATAATTTACAGAAGAAAAAATGATAGTTGTGGGCGGATTAAAAAACAATTACCGAAACAGAGCTTTTATGCTGCCCCAGGTGTATTTCATGCCGGAAATTGAAGGTGACACCGCGACCATTTCAGAATGTACCGTCTTTTGGTCGTTTGTATCGACGATCTGAATGCGATAGTAAAAAGTGCGTGTGATTGTGGATTTGAAAACATTTGTGTCTTCAAAAGAATAGTCAATCCGCGTGGAAGAATTCCCGCTGCCCTTTTTAAAACCAATTTTTTGAAAATCGGTTGTACTCAGCCCTCGTTCTATTTCAAAACCTTTGCAATCTATTTCACTGAGAGTTGCCCAGCGCAAGGTAACTTTGTTGTTTCCAGGAGTACCGCGAAATTCAACGACGACAGCCCCCGCGTAAATAACAAGGCTTGAAATTAATAAAAGCGCGAGTAATAAAGGAAGAAAAATCGACTTTTTGTTTTTCATGATTATCTTTTAATAATGGTTAAATTGCCAACAGTTATTATAAAAAAAAATGACCTAAAAGTCAAGTAAATTTTTGAATTATTGCTAACACCTCATGTCGGATTATTCAAGATGTCGTACACTTGAAATTGTAATTATTGATGGCACAATTTATTACTTTGTTGAATTGTACGACATCTCTGTCTGCCACCGGTAACTGATATGTTACAATTGTTGTTGTATTTCAGTAAACCGGGTTGTATTAACAGCTTTAATTATGGATAATTCTCTCTTAAGATTTTATTGAGGTGGCTTTGAGACCATGAATGCTAAAATAATTTACCGGAATATAAAGCACGCATTATTCAAAATCCTAATCTGGATAAACCAGAATAGACATTTATTAATCGATAAAATTTTAAAAAATAGTATTGTTTTAAAATCAGAAAAGGTTGAGGTAAAGGCAAATAAAAACAGAGAACAAAATTAATACAGCAATTATCATAGAACTCAATACAGAACAGTTTTTATTTTTTCTCAGCCTGTACCTTTACCTATACATCTACCTTTACCTATACTTCAACAATCGCTGCTACGTTCATGTCAAAAAAATATTTTTTAACGAAAAATTTTCCTCCAAACAAACCAAACAAAAACCCACATCACATAGCACTCCACCGCGAAAGGCAGAAATCCCAAAAAACCAGCCAACGGCATTTCAAATATTTTGGGATTTTGCAGAAAGGGCAGTGTGTAAATCCATTTGGTCTGCGCCCAGTAATTCCAGAATTCCCAGAGAACGCCGCAAATCACGCCGGAAAGGAATAGCGAAAACAGTTTGTTAATTTTTCCGCTTCGCAGGTCGATAAAAAGAGAATGTTCACCCAAACGCGCGTTCACCGGATCCAGCAAAAAGACAAATCCCATCCAGATTAACGCGAATAAGTATTGGGCAGAAGAGCGTGGCAAAAATATCGGTACCAGCAAAAAGAGCGCGCCAATAATAATCCAGAAATTTAGCGTTGTTTTAGAAATGGTGAATTTTCTCATTTTAAAGCGGTCGAACAGTTCCCAGGAATCAATCAGGTCGCTGGTCAAAATGATGCCGGGTGTAATGGTAATAAAAGACCAGACATACCCAAATATTCGGATCACCATATTTTCTGGAAGATTAATATACTCCCAGTTTTGCAGATGCAAGTTGTAAGCCTCAAAAATAAGCCAGCAGAAAAGGGAAACGGGCAGCATGAGAAAAAATTCCCGGCGTCTGTTAACCAGATAGGACCTGCCGTTTATTTTGTAAAGAAGCGCATCGATGAACAGGATGTAGCCAGTCCAGACAATGGGGGTAAAAAAGGTTTTTACTGGTTTATTGTTTAATATTAATAGAATTTCAGCCACGAAAATGATGATTAAGCCAAACCAGCCATAAATTTTAAATTGATGTCTTGTATTTTTTTTTGACATAGTTACCTCCTCTGATATTTTAGATGGGTAATGTGTTCA
>NBLI01000036.1 GCA_002084535.1 Candidatus Zhuqueibacterota bacterium 4572_119 | reverse complement strand
AGACCTAATCAATATCACCAAAACAATGTGTAGCAAACTCCATATTTTTTTCTTGACAAACCATAAAGATTTAATTATATTGTCAAGGCACAATTCAGTATCGTGGCTCGCAAAATGATTATTGGTAAAAAGCCGGTTACACCATCGCGAGCTTTTGATTTATTCTCACCTTTCTAATCAGTGATTGAACGAAAACCGCTCGCAGGAAACGTCTTTCAGCGCTTTTCGTTTTCGTTCTGTTTCTGCTAAAATCAACTATTACCATTTTTCAAACATTTTAAATTAATAAACGAAGGATGAATATGAAAAACTCAAAAATTATCTGGACAAAAATCGATGAAGCGCCGGCTTTGGCAACACACACTTTGCTGCCGATCGTTCAAGCCTATACTAAAGGCTCCGGCATCGAGGTCGAAACAAAAGATATTTCTCTTGCAGGCAGAATTATTGCGAACTTTCCTGACAACCTAACTGATGAGCAAAAAATTCCTGATTACCTGGCGCAATTGGGTGAACTCGCAAAAACCCCTGACGCCAATATTATCAAACTTCCTAACATCAGCGCGTCAATTCCTCAGCTGCAAGCCGCTATTAAGGAATTGCAGGAAAAGGGGTACGATATTCCTGATTACCCTGAAGAGCCAAAGGACGACAAAGAGAAAGCCCTGCAAGCAAGGTTTGCCAAAGTGCTTGGTTCGGCGGTCAATCCTGTTTTGCGCGAAGGCAATTCAGATCGCAGACCAGCGGCGTCGGTAAAGAAATTTGCCCAGAAGTTTCCCCATAAAATGATGAGGGATTGGCCTGAATCCGGTTCTAAAGCGCGTGTGGCGCACATGAATGAAAAGGATTTTTATGAAAGCGAAACCTCCACTACAATGGAAAAGGCGTGTGATGTAAAGATCGAATTTGTTGATGAGGCGGGAAATGGAACCGTATTAAAAGAAAAGATATCCTTATTAGAGGGTGAAGTCATAGATACTGCCGTAATGAATGTGGCTGCTTTGCGAAAATTTTACGCTGAGCAAATCGATGCGGCACTCAAAGATGGTGTGTTGTTGTCTTTACACCTCAAAGCTACAATGATGAAAGTTTCTGATCCCATTATGTTTGGTCATTGCGTTTCCGTTTATTACAAAGACGCGCTCGAAAAACACGCCGATGTGCTTGAAGAAATCGGAGTAAATGTAAATAACGGTATCGCTGATGTATATGAAAAGCTTGACAAACTTCCCGCTGAAAAAAAAGCAGCGATCGAAGCAGACATTGCGGCGATTTATAAAAATCGTCCAGACCTTGCCATGGTTGACTCAAGAAAAGGTATCACCAACCTTCATGTGCCCAACAATATAATTGTCGACGCGTCTATGCCCAATGTTGTCCGCGACGGTGGGAAAATGTGGAACAACGACGATCAGCTTCAAGACTGTATCGCCATGATTCCTGATCGTTGTTACGCGACTATGTACGGGGAAATCCTTGAGAACGCTAAAGAGAATGGACAGTTTGATCCTTCAACAATGGGTAGCGTCTCAAATGTTGGGTTGATGGCGCAGAAAGCTGAAGAATACGGTTCTCACGACAAAACATTCGAGGCTCCCGCAAATGGTAAAATTCGTGTCGTTGATTTTTCGGGCACCACAATCCTTGAACAAACAGTTGAAGCCGGTGATATTTTCAGAATGTGCCAGGTAAAAGATGCTCCGATTCAGGACTGGGTTAAGCTCGCGATTACCCGTGCCAAAGCTTCCGGTTCACCTGCCATTTTCTGGCTGGACGAACGCAGAGGTCATGACGCGGAAATTATAAAAAAAGTGAAAAAATATCTGCCGGAACATGACACCACCGGACTTGATATTCGCATTATGAAACCGGTAGATGCAATGAAGTTTTCATTGGAAAGAATTCGCAAAGGTGAAGATACTATTTCTGTCACGGGCAATGTGCTTCGTGATTACCTGACGGATTTGTTTCCAATTCTCGAATTGGGCACCAGCGCAAGAATGTTATCCATTGTACCACTGCTAAACGGTGGCGGACTGTTCGAAACCGGCGCCGGAGGATCAGCGCCTAAGCACGTACAGCAGTTTTTAAAAGAAGGGCATTTGAGATGGGATTCCCTTGGTGAATATTGCGCTTTGGTACCTTCGTTGGAGTTGATCGCGGAAAAATACAATAACGAAAAAGCGGCGCTACTCGCCAAAACCCTGGATCAGGCAATCGGCAAGTACCTGGAAAATGCCAGATACCCCTCGCGCAAAGTAAATGAAATCGACAACCGCGGCAGCACCTTTTATCTGGCAATGTATTGGGCGCAGGCATTGGCAGCGCAGAATCAAGACGTATCAGAGCAGGCTCGTTTTGCCAAAGTCGCAAAAGAGCTTGAGGAGAATGAGGCAAAGATAATAGAAGAACTGCTTGCCGCGCAAGGGAGTCCTGTTGACATTGGCGGCTACTATATGCCCGATCTGGAGAAGGTGAGAAAAGCAATGCGGCCCAGCGCTACTTTCAACGCGATTATTGACGCGATGTAAAACGGATGTGATTGTTGTTCGGCAACAGACAATAAGCGTCAGCCAAATTCGACAGGATTACAGGGTGTCCAGTAACTGGATAATCCTGTATCTTCCTTAACTTCTAACAGGAAATATTGATATGCTGAATTCCGATATACTCCGTCGCTTGCGATATGCCCTTGATATAAGTGATCTGAAAATGATAGAAATATTTAAACTGGGCGGATACGAAACTGACAAGGAAGAGCTGGCTGCAATGCTAAAAAAAGAAGATGAAGAAGGATATCTTGCCTGCAACGATAACAAAATGGAATCTTTTCTCGATGGATTAATTTTCTTAAAACGGGGAAAAAAAGATTCTGCTCCCGATCTTGCAAAAAAGGTTAATACAAAGCTGACAAATAATAAAATTTTTAAAAAGCTGCGCATCGCTCTCGAATTGAGGGGCGACGACATTCTCGCTATTTTAAAACTGGCAAATTTGTCTGTTTCAAAATCGGAATTAAATGCTCTTTTCAGGCGGGAAGGTCATAAACATTATAAAGTATGCGGTGATCAGTTTCTACGGAATTTTTTAAAAGGGCTTACTATTATAAATCGAAATGGAAAAATTATTTAGGGGATTGTATTCATCATGGGTATTTGTTTATGGATAGAATGTAAACATCTTTGATAAAAAATTACATTATAATAATTCTATTTGTCACAAATATTCTGTTTTCTTCTTCAGAATAGTTACGGAGCTTCTCATCAATTATTGAAATTTATGCTTGATGAGAAGCTGCTGTTTGCAATCTCAATCCCGGTATGTTTTGATTATTGGGATGTGTTAATAAGAGCCAGAAAAATATATTTACAGAGTGTCTTTGAGAACGAGTGTTTTATTTTGCTTGTTCTATTCAACATCGCAATTAATTCTTTTTAGCGGACATTAATATTTAGCGTTTTTGAATGAAAAAATTATTTGTGTTTATCCCTTTTCTTTCTCTGAAGAAGTTTTTTGTTCTTTCTCCTCCTTTACTTTTTCGGATTTCTTTTCTTCTTCGGTATTTTGAGTCGAGTCCGCTGCAGAAGCTTCACCTTCTATTTCCGCCGTTCCTTCAGCGCCCTTTTCCACCAGAAATACTGCCATATCTTTGAACTTGTTATCCTTGGCAATTTTTAGCGGGGTAACTTCCGCGTTCGCTTTAGCATTCACATCGGCGCCGTTTTCAACAAGTATTTTTGCTGTTACCTGCTGATGAAAATCCAACGCATACATCAGGGGAGTATAACCTATCACATCTCTCCCGTTAACATCTGCTCCGCTCTGAATTAGAAAATTTACCACTTCATTGTGTCCAGCTTGAGAAGCCATCATCAGCGCTGTTTTACCGCGGCGGTTTCGGTCATTTACATCTGCTCCGTGTTTTATCAACACCCTGATCACTTCGATGTGTCCCATTTTTGCGGCTTTCATCAATGCTGATTCTTCCGATTGTTGTTCCCGCAAAGAAAGAGACGCGCCGCTTTTTATCAATAAATCAGTTGCGCCCTCACAGCCCACGACTGCTGATTTGATTAAAGGCGTGTATCCGAGCTTATTTTGTTTGTTCACATCCGAACCGCTGTCGATTAAAAGTTGAAGCAATTTTTCCTCGCATTTTTCCACCGCGAAAAATATTGCGGTCTCATTAAGATTTGTCTCAGCTCGAATGTCAGCTTTTTTCTCTATTAAAAAACGCGCTATTTCCGTCCGTCCATTCAATATAGCAAGCATCAGGCTGTTATAGCCAAACTTCCTCTGGGCATTAACATCTGCTCCCCGTTCGATCAGCAATTTTACAAAATCGAAATGGTTTTTTTCCACCGAAATCATTAGCCCAGTTGTGCCATCTTTATCAAGAATTGTGTTTACGTCAAAACCATTTTTTAATATCTTTTTCGCTGTTTTCACGTCCCCGTTTTGGCACGATTCCAAAAACTTCTCCTTCTGTTCCGCGCGAAGATTTGGAATCATAAATAATGCTAATATTATTAAAATTGATAGGATAGTTTTTTTCATTGCCTGCCTCAAAAGTTGCTTTTTGGTTTTAAGATATTCACGCCATTTTTTTTATACTTCGCCCAGGCTCAGATCGCCATGAATTTTGATCACATTGTTATCCCTGCCGACATGTAGCTTTTTTCCCGGGAAAAAAACCGGAATCTTTTTCTTTAAAAACGCGATTGTTTCCTTCTCCACCGCGTCAACATCTTTTTTGTCAATTTTATCGAGCGTGGCGAAATGTACATCAACAACGTATCCTTTTCCATATTCAGACCCGGCTCCCAATGAGAAATTTGCCACAACGCTGAATAAACCGTCATGAATTTTTGATGATGTTTTTCCGCGTTCGGGACGTACCGGGTGCAGTCTGTATCTTTTACCGAACTTATCCTCTAACAAATCATCCAAATCATTGATCATCTCTGATAGCTTACTTTCCCACACACGCGTTCTCGGGTGTTTCATTTTAAATCATGTCCTCTCAACAATGCCAATACCATTTTCATTCATGAATTTAACTTTTGATTTATTTTTTTGCTGATAAAGTGAAGCAGTTTTAAATCGCTTTCTCTCAAACACGCCAATCGTTCCCGAATGCGAGAAGCAACGACATCTTTTTCTGCTACGCCAACTCGAGCTAAAAGATCCGCAACTGTCTTTTTTATTACCAGAAGTTTTTCATCGGAGGCGGCGTTTTCTTTTTGTTTGCTAATTTCAATGTTCAGGGACGAAAGAGAGTAAGCATAAACCATTACCGACTGTGCCAGGTTTAAGGATGGAAAGCTCCCTTTCATTGGAATCGTGGAAATTAGGTCGCATAACATTAATTCGCTGCTCGTCAACCCATTATTTTCCCTGCCAAAAACCAGTCCCAGGTTTTTTACTAAGCTCCCTTTTTTCCTGATTAGCTTAATTAATTCTTCGCTGTCATAATAATTTCTTTGAATGTTTCTTTTTCGGTTTGTCGTTGCAACAGTTAAATCCATTTCCTGAAAAGCATCTCTTAAATTACTGTAAACCGCCGCTTTCTCCAATATATCAACAGACCCATGAGCCATCCATTTTGCGCGCTCGCTCAAAAAATCACACGGATTAACCAACCGTAAATTTTCGAATCCCATAGTTTTCATCGCCCTGGCACTTGCGCCAACATTCTCTTGCAAAGAGGGTTCCACCAGTATAAAATGAACATTCATCCTTTAACAGCACCCAAAATATAAAGTTCTGCTCCAACAATTGATATCATTATTATTCATCCCGACATTAAAGTTCCATCATGCTACCATCCAAACCTAATTTGGCTAAAATAAGCAAACTCATCCACAAACCTGTCATAAGCATAAGCACCATCAATTTGAACGTATTTTGTCAGATTCAACCCCAGTCCAAAAGCAACCTTTTCGTCTGCCATTCCAACGCGAAACGCCATTCCGAGTTTATTGTCCCAAAAACTCAATCGATATTCTGATCCCAGTCGAATCCGCTCGGTTGTTTTGTCATAGCGAGAATCCTGCTCGGCAATGTCCACCCAATCCACTGAAATATCCCAGTTTGGGGTTACGGGATGATTGATGCCAACATTCGCGATAAATGGGCTTTTAAGTTCAAACGGACGATGAATGTTCATGCTTGTGTACCTGGTAACAACTGCAGTATCACCTTCCGCGTTGACATTGAGCGGTTGTCCGTCTTTGCCGTTTAAGACAGCAACACGAGGGGCTCGAAAGCTTATATCTATCGTTTTTTTTATGGTCTGAATTGGAATTATATTTTGCATGGACAGACCAAAATTAGTGCCAAAAGAGCTCTGATATACACAGCCGACATCAGCCGTAACGCCGACGATCCCGGCGTCTAAAACACTCATGGCTTCATTTAAAATATCGTCGTAATCCGCAACCGCAATTCGATTCATTGAAAATCTTCGGTTGACCAGTTTTAAATTGGCGCCGAACAACCAGTTGTCTTTCCACTGAAAACCATAACCCACTGTGCCAACAGCATCGATATAAGCAAGGTAGAGAGCGACTGGATAAACTTCGTTTGCAAATCCTTCGCCTGATATAAAAACCGTACTCATGGTTGCCAACAACTGCGCCATCGACCTTGCCATCAATATGGGGTTGTCCAGGTTTTGCGGAATTTCGATGTTGGTCAATGCTTCCAAAGTTGGACTCAATTGAACTGTAAAACCGGAGTAGCCGTAGCCAAAAAGAGAAAAGCCCCAGTTTCCATACTGAGCATTAATTGAGGGCAAAACACTAACACCGTGCCGGCGGGGACTGTTGTATGGACCGGTAACCTGTTCGATGAGGTCCAATGTAAATTCCATACCATCCTGAATATTATGTAAACAGTCAAGGCGCTGTTGGTTGTTTTCAGCTTGAAAAAACGCTTCTGCTGCGTCATAAACCTGAGTTAAAGAAGTCGCCTCGATAAACTCATCCATATTATCAGCCAAATACCATGCGGCATCGTAGGTACCGGGAGGCATTCCCGCGCTTAACCCAAAAACTTCAAACGATTTTTTATGCCTGCCCAAAAACGCGGGATTATAAAGCATGGCGTTAAAAGTCTTTCCATTGGCAATCTGGGTATTTCCCATTCCGATTGCCTTCACATCTTCATAAGCCACAGGGTAGCTCAAGTCCACAGTTTCAGCAGTAACCTCCCCGGCGAGCGGATCCAAAGGAAGTAAATAATAATGATTATTTTGAGAGAAAGCAGGTAGTGAAACAATTACAAACATACAAAATAACAAAACCATTCGTTTCATCGATATATCCTCCTTGTTGCTAAAATAAATTTTAATGATTTATTCTGCTTTTTTGGAAATTAAAAGAGAAGAAACGACCGCGATTAGCCCTGCTACAAAAAACGTCATCACACGCGCTGTTAATATTTTCTCATCCAGTCCGGTGCTGATCCAAAAAATTGTGAATAGCATTCCGGCAACAATTGTGATCAAAGCGGCTTTGCCATGAAATTTTTTCCAGAATAAAGTTAATAAAATGACAACGGAAAACGTGCCACCAATGCCCGCCCAAACATATCCCACCAGCGTAAAAATTAATTTGGTCGGTGAAATATAAGCTACCCCAAGTGCCACCACCGCCAAAACAGCAGTAATTACTCGGCTCTGTAATAGTTTTTTTTCCTTTGTCGCTCCCGAACCGGTTGATTTAGTCTGAATTAAGTTTTCTGACAATTCTGTAGCTGACAAAATCAGCAGCGAGTCTGCGGTTGAAATCATCGCCGCGATAGCGCCGGTAATCAAAATAGCGGCAATCGACGGTGGGAAAATTTTTAGTAAAACTTCCGGCATGACATATTCCTGGTCTGGTAAACCGGTTGGCCCAAACAGTCCAATACCAATCCAGCCCAATGAAAGCGCGCCAATGTAAGCAATTATCGTCCAGGCGATGCCAATATTTCTGCCCTGTCTCGCCTGTTTTGGATCTTTGATCGCCATGAAGCGCATGCTTAATTGCGGCTGTCCGCCAAGGTAGCCAAAGAACCAGGAAAAACCACCGGCAATAACAACTCCAGCGGCAAAACCTGACGTCGCGCCGGTTAACGAAGTATAGTTGGTTCCCGCCTTGCTCAGGGCTTCGGAAATTGATGCGGCAAACAGACTTGCCTCTCCATGAGAAGCTAAATAAATTATCCCAACAATTGGTCCAATGATCAGTGTTGTAATCATAACAATTGCCTGAATAACGTCGGTGTAAACCACACTTCGGAAACCACCGTAAATGGTATAGGGTACAATAATAAGCGCTGTTATCAGCATCCCTAAATTTGGATTTAAATTGAACATGGAATGAAGAACTTTACCTCCACCCAGAAACTGAGCGCCTACATAAAAAAAGAAGAAAAATACAATGGTCAGGCTCCCCACAATCCTGATGCCAGAGCCCAATTCACCATGTCTTTTAGCTATGTAATCTGTAAATGTGTTTATTTCATATTTTTCTGCTTCATCTCTCAACCGATACGCGATTAGCGCCCAGGCAGTGATGATTCCCAAAACACACCCCAGCGCTGTCCATATTTCAGCCAAGCCGGTGGCATACGCCGCACCCGGCAATCCAAGCAGTGCCCACGATGACTCCCCTGTTGCCCGTTCAGACAAAGCAGCAACCCACCCGGGCAGATTTCTACCGGCTATTGAATAGTCAACGTTGGTTTTTACTTTTCGACCCTGGTACAATCCCCATAGAATAAGCGCTAACAAATAAGTAACCATTACAATTAATATCTGAGTCTGATGTTCCATTTATTACTCCCTTTAACAATTGTCACCCGTGAAATCCGTTTTAAAGTATGTACATTCTTTTTAAATCATCGATAATAATATAAATAAGATTATAATCAATCACAAGGAAATTTCTATTTTAAAACATGGGTTCTGCTAATCCCTCAAGGTGATAATAAAAAATAATCAAATAGTTTTATTCTGCAGTACGATAACATTTATTTTATGTAACCCAATCGCTTCAAAAATTTATCTGCCCTGGCAAATGCTTCTGCCTGAATTTTTTTATCAGGATTTGGCATACTGTCTTATAAGAAAGAATGAGCTCACCCAACAGGTGAAATTTGTAATGAGTCATAATGATTTGTATTTTTTAAAGCTGGATGCTGATTGCTGATCGCTCAATTTAGGATATATTTAAAAACCAATGGTTAGTTAATTTTTAATAAGGGCAATTATCTTGTACAAAACCCGAGGCAAATCGAGCCCTACCTGAATGACGCTGAAGCGCGCTTATTAAATCAATTCACTTTATTTTTTTCACGCATCTAAATCCCACATTAAAATCTACCCAGTTTGAAGGCAGAGCATTTCGGCGAAAAACATTTATACACCCCGGTCCAGAGTGCCAGCCGCCGCCTCGAAACACTTTGAATTTTCCTTTCTTTGGACCTTTGGGATTCTTGTCGGGACTGACTTTGTAATAATCCTCATCATACCAATCCGCAACCCACTCGTTAACATTGCCAGCCATGTCATACAATCCAAAACCATTCGGGGAATAGCTGCCTACGGCAATAGGCCCCTTATCTTCATCATTTTGGGCATGAGTGTTTTCCTGAAGAATTAGAAT
>NBLI01000249.1 GCA_002084535.1 Candidatus Zhuqueibacterota bacterium 4572_119 | reverse complement strand
GAGATACAGTGATGCTTTTCTCCCGCTAAATCACGTGCGTATGCCATACCCAAAGTTGAGGATATTGATGTACTGGCATGCCCGGTTCCAAAATGATCGTGCTCACTTTCCTCTATTTTGGGAAAGCCGCTGATCCCCTTGTATTGCCGGATAGTGGAGAACCTCTCTTTTCTCCCTGTCAATATTTTATGAACATAAGCCTGGTGCCCAACATCCCAAACGATTTTATCTTTTGGGGTTTCAAAAAGATAATGCAGCGCCAACGTGAGTTCAACAACTCCCAAACTGGGCGCTAAATGTCCACCAGTGACGGATACATTATTGATAATAAATTCCCTCAACTGTTTAGCCAGGGAAGTCAACTCCGGTATGGTAAGTTTTTTAATGTCATCAGGCGTATTGATTTGATCCAATAAATTATTCATTTTAATTGTCCTTCTACATCATTTCCAATTGAAATCCATCGTCTGTTTTAACCAACTTTTTCAATTTTTGTTCAACCTGATCAAGTTTTTCTGTACAATGCTTTGATAGTTGCATTCCCCGTTCAAATTTTTTTATCGTTTTTTCCAGGGATAGCTCCCCTTCTTCTAATTCTTTGACAATTCCTTCCAACTCCTCGATTGCCTGTTCAAATGTTTTCTCAGCCATTTGGCGCTCCTTTATTATAGAGATTTTTTGTGCTTTTAAATTTTTTTCAAATCCTTCACAACTTTTTTTCGTGAACAAAAACCGTTGAAAGTATTTTCGTTCAAGCGCGATTTAGTGATAAAATGAAAAACGCGTGCCAGGCATTTTTTCAACATTCTGTTGTTTTCATTCAATCATTATTGATTTCTTCAACAATTCCAGACATTGAACCTTTAAAAAACTTCACTTTTATTTTATCATTCTGAACTAAATAATTCGCGTCTTTCACAATGACGCCATCTTTTTCGCGGACACAAATACTGTAACCGCGTTTTAAAACTGATTCCGGAGCCACTGATTGGAGCTGCTGCGCTAAACTCAAAACTCTATTTTGCAGGAGAGATATCCGGTGGCGAAACGATACCTGCATGGTATTTGTAAGTTCGTCAACCCGCTGCTGAAAGTCTTTTATGATATCAGGGGTACGTAAAAAATGATAACTGCTCACAAGGCTTGTCAAACGTTCGCGTTCATATTGAATTTTACCAGCGCTCCGCTCAAAAATAACATGCTTCATCCGGGTAATTCTTTCCAGCCATTCGATCCGATCAGGAACGGCAAGTTCCGCGGCAGCCGAAGGAGTAGGCGCTCTTAAATCAGCCACAAAATCACAGATCGTAAAATCGACTTCATGCCCCACTGCTGAAATCACAGGAATTTCAGACCGAAAAACAGCACGGGCAACTTCCTCCTCGTTAAAAGCCCACAGGTCTTCCAGCGATCCACCACCCCTGCCAACAATGAGGACATCCACTTTTTTAAATTCATTAAACTCATCAACCGCCAAAGCAATCTCATGAGCAGCCCCTTCGCCCTGCACTTTGACCGGATTTAAAATAATTTCAATTCCAGGAAAACGGCGATTCAGCACATTATACAAATCCTGAATCGCGGCTCCAGTCTCCGAGGTTACAATTCCGATAGACTCCGGAAATTCAGGGATTGGTTTTTTTTGTGTTTCATCAAACAGCCCTTCATCCAACAGCTTTTGTTTTAATTGTTCAAAAGCCAGTTGCAGATCGCCAACACCGGCGGGCTTCATTTTGATAGTATCAAATTGATAAGAACCTCTTTTGTGAAAAACAGTTACCCTGCCCAATACGATGACTTTCATCCCGTCCTGAGGCGTGAAATTCAGACCCGCAAAACGCGATTTCCAAATCACAGCGGAAATCTGAGAATCTTTGTCTTTTAATGAAAAATAGACATGACCGGAAGAATGGAATTTTAAATTGGAGACCTCTCCTTCCAGCCAGACAACCGGGATCGTCGTTTCAATTAACGTCTTGATTTCCTGGTTAAGCTCGGATACAGAGTAGATATTTTGCGGATCAATTTCAGAGCGGATTTCTATCATTTTATTTTAAGATTTTTCATAAATCTTGGTGCTATAACTTCAATATAAACAGTTTTTGTTTTGATTGGAAAATACCTGGTTTTTACCTTTTTAGAGTTGACTCATACTATAAAAACGAAAAGAGGTATATTTATACCTCTTTTTCTCTATTCTATATTAATATGATGCCGACTCGTTTACAAATGATTCATCTGTTATTTTCTTACTTAAAATCATTGATAGATAATTATTTTTGACAGAAAATCAGGATGAATTTTTTCACAATTTTTGTCAATAATATTTTCATAATACTATCACAAATCTATTGAAAATGTAAACATTAATAGCCATTATAAATTTCCATTGACCATCATTGAAGCCAATAAAGGATCGAATTTTTCAAATCCTATTTTTTCTTTTTGTGCCGGTCTTTCCGCAGCCTTTTTTTTCTTTTATGGGTTGCTATTTTTGCTCTTTTTTTCTTCTTTCCACTCGGCATTTTTTTACCTCAAAAGCTTTTCGAACTGCTTTATTGTTATTCCTGTTTGATAATTCCGAAAATGAGATTCAACGTTTTTTTTCTCAATGTGTTCCAAAAGCCAACGGTAAATTTTTTTGGGTAACAAATGGAGAAAAGGGATATAACGAAAAAATGAACTCATCACCTGCTGATGCCCGCCAAAAGCCGATTTAAACGGCGGAAATGATACAACTAAAATTCCATCCGGTTTCAGCGCCTTTTTTAAATTCAGCAGCGCGCTTAATTTATCTTCAATATGCTCGATTACATCGAGCATCAATATAACATCATATTTTTCGTTTAACGAAATATCCTCAATATTGCCCGAAATAAACCGGATGCCATCGGGGCTATTTTCTTTCGCGTAATTTATTCTGTGTTCACTGTATTCAAGCCCGGTGCATTGGTAGCCTGCCTGAAAAAAAGTCTCCAATAAGCCACCCTCAGCGCAGCCAATATCCAGTACTGATTTTTCCTTCGTGTATGGCTTTACATAATGCTCCAGGTAGTAATTTCCAATGTTTCTCTGATAGTCTCTATACGCGGGACGATCATGTCCGGCTGTTTTTCCAAATCTGCTGAGGCGGGGGAATATTATCATTAGCGATGAATCAGTGTCAAATTATTTGTTAATACCAAATGTCAACTAAATTATTTTATAACCTGAATTATTCATTAAATTCAAATTTTGTTTCCTCTTCCGGCGATTCATTTACAAAATCACGCAGGTGCTTGGAGACACGAAAAGCCGGCATCTTCCTTGCCGGAATGGGAACTTCAATCCCTGTTTTTGGATTTCTTCCTTTACGCGGCGCGCGATGAACCGTATGAAACCTGCCAAAGCCGCGCAAATCAACCGGTTCACCTTTTTTCAGCGCGTAGCTAATCGTCGCGATCATGCCGTCAACAACAGCGGCTGTCTCCAATTTGGTTAAACCTGTTCCTTCAGCAAGTATATCCACAATATCTGCTTTTGTCACGGCTCCAACCTCCAGATTATGTGCCAACTATTAAAATTTCAGAAATTTTAAGATAATGAATAAAACCATAAAAGTCAATATAAAAGATTGGGAAAAAGTAACACCTCAGTATGGGGGTATTCAATATCCAGAAAGGGATGACACTCCAATAAACCAAAATAGCAGATCAAATCAAGAGGAATGAATATCACCTATCTTATAATCAAATTATGTGCTTAAATTTTTATTCGTTTATTAAAAGAGTCAACTCTAAAAAGGTAAAAATTAGGTATTTTCCAATCAAAACAAAAACTGTTTATATTGAAGTTATAGCAGCATAATTTATGAAAAATCTTAAAATACCTGGTTTTTAGAATGGACTCTTAAAAATTTTAACAAAAAGACGCGACTTCAACGAAACGTTCTTTGACAAAACTTTATCGATGCAGTTTAATTCGTTCAATTTTTTGTAATGTATCCGCTGTTAAATAATTCTCTCTACATTTCGGACAACTGATCATCAGTATATTTTCGATTATCAATATTTTATCTTCTTGCCATAAGCTTCGGTTATTCTATGTTTTAGTGCTCCTTCTTTGTGACTAATCCAGGTCATCCCGCTACCTTTAAAAATATGATGATTATGCGGGCTAAATTTATAAATTAGTTCCATTCTAATATCCGAAATCAAATTCGGTCGAATATTTGATAAACTTTGTCAATTTTGGACAAATGAAATGTAAATGCCAAATAATTTAATATAAAACAGACAAATAGTCAAATACTTTTTTTGCTATCGGAACTTTTTAGATAAGCAAAAAATTTGCCAATTTTTTTTTAATCTCGTTATGAAACATTATATCTGATGTTGAGTTAAAATTTTGTTTGGCTTTTTGAATATTTTTTTTTATATTCACGATTCTTAAATTTCACAAATCTAACGAGAGCTTTTTTGAGTCTTATAATAAACATTTTTAAAACTCGGTAAATTCCTTGACCAAAACAGATCTTTTAATAATAAACGCGAAACAATTAATCTGTCCGTCTGATGATGAAAATAAAAAACCTGAATTAAAAATCATTGAGAACGGCGCCATTGCTTGCAGCCAGGGGAAAATTGTTGCTGCTGGACATTCTACAGAAATAACTGAAAAATTTCAAGCCAAGGATGTCTTTGACGCAACCGGCAAAGTTGTCGCTCCCGGTTTTGTCGATCCGCATACGCATCCGGTGTTTTTTGGTACCAGGGAAGATGAGTTCGAATTGCGTAACAGTGGAAAGAGTTACGCCGATATTGCCAAAGCAGGCGGCGGCATTCGATTTAGTGTGCGCCAGTTGCGCCAGGCATCAAAGGAACAGCTTATTGAGCACGCTCTTCCCTATCTCGATCAGTTCATAAAAAATGGGACAACAACAATCGAGGCAAAAAGTGGTTATGGATTGACTTTTAATGATGAAATCAAATCTTTGGAAGTCATTCGGGAATTGAACAAAATCCATCCCATCGATCTTGTTCCAACATTTTTGGGTGCGCATGAAATTCCCGATGAATATCGTGATCGCAAACAAGAATATATTAAAATCGTTACAGAAGAAATGATACCTCATGTGGCAGAGGAAGGATTAGCCGAATTTTGTGACATATTTTGTGAAAGTCATGTTTACAATACAGATGACACAGAATTGATTTTGACCGCCGCCAGGAAAGCCGGCTTAAAATTAAAAATTCACTCCGACCAGCTATCATCCGGCGGAGGGACTGAAATCGCTGCTCAATTAGGCGCGGTTTCGGCTGACCATCTTGATCACGTTAATTCAGAATCCATACAAAGTTTAAAAGGGATTGCCCGTGGCACTGGCAACCGATTTCAACCCGGGCAGTTGCATGACCCAGTCCATGCCATTGATGATGACGCTGGCGTCGATTTATATGGGAATGAAGCCGGACGAAGTTTGGTTAGCAGCAACGGCTCATGCTGCCCGCGCCATTTCAAGAAGTGATTCAATTGGAATACTAAAATCAGGCGCTCAGGCTGATATTGTTATTTGGAATATACCAAATCTTCAATATTTGCCATATCATTTTGGTATAAATCATGTTGATACGGTTATAAAAAATGGTCAAATTTTAAACTAAAAAAAGATAGCTCCAAATAGTAAAAATTAGTAATCCCGACTTCACGCAACACCGAGTCAACTTGTTCAAACCGAAATAAATTTAAGAAAAAAATTCAGATATATAAATACGAAAAAATTCAAAGCTTTTAAATTAATAAACGAGGAAATACATGAGAAAATTTTTATTGTTATCAATGGGAATAACTTTGATAATTTTGATCAGCAGTTGCGCGAAAGACAAATCGCTGCCGGACGGCTACAATAAAATATTTGG
>NBLI01000248.1 GCA_002084535.1 Candidatus Zhuqueibacterota bacterium 4572_119 | reverse complement strand
GAAGAAAACTCGCTAAAAAAAAATGTGCTCAAAACCGAGATACCTGGCCTATTAACTATAGTGCAGGTACAAAACCCACGAACTGGACAGGTTGGCCCGGTGGGAAAAAATTCGCGCTTTTACTTACGCATGATGTTGAAACATCAGTGGGGCATAAAAAATGTATTGATTTGTTAAAAATCGAAAAAAAACTTGGCTTTTATTCATCTTTTAATTTTGTGCCAGAGCGCTACGAAGTTTCCTCAGCGTGCAGAAAAGATTTGATTGAACAAGGGTATGAGGTTGGTGTTCATGGATTAAAACATGATGGGAAATTATATAAATCAAGAAAGATTTTTAACTCACGAGCCATCAAAATCAATCACTATTTGGAAGACTGGCAAGCTGTAGGATTCAGATCGCCAGCGATGCACCATAATTTAGAATGGTTACTGGATTTGAACCTTAATTATGATGCGTCGACTTTTGATACCGATCCGTTTGAACCCCAGTCCGACGGAGTAAATACGATTTTTCCGTTTGAGGTAAAAGACAGCGTTTCGGATAAAAGCTATATCGAATTGCCCTATACATTGGTTCAGGACTTCACTTTATTCATTTCATTGCAGGAAAAAAGCATAAATATCTGGAAAATAAAATTAGATTGGATAGTCAAGAACGGAGGAATGGCTCTTTTAAATACACATCCGGATTACATGAATTTTGATAAAAAAAAGACCCGGATCGATGAGTATCCAGTACAACTTTACATTGATTTTCTCAATTATGTTAAATCCAACTATAAAGACCAATATTGGAATGTATTACCAAAACAGCTTGCTGAATTCTGGCAAGCCCGTTAAAACTCTTTTGTAGCCTGAATTATTCACAAACATTAATTAAAAGTGGTATAATTTAGTTAATATCTATTTGTAAAATCTGATTGATGTTTGAAACTGAGTTTTTGCGTCATATTCCTTAATGTGTGAATATTTCAGGTTATCCCGCTACCTTTAAAAATATGATGAATAATGCGGGATAGAAAATAATTCTATTCAGAACAGTTTTCAATAATATCCAAATCAATAAGGTTCAAAATGTCAACATCATTTAATTCAAGCATTAAAAAAGCCCGATACATGATAGGAAGTTTGGGAGGATATAGTTTAATTCAATTAGCATTGGACAGACTGTTTTCAATTAATCATTATTACGTAATGAAGGTTAATCTAAAGAGATTGAGTGATTACCCACTAAAGCGGAATCCATCAGGGGAATTATCTCTGTTGACTGTTGATGATCTTACAAAAATTAAACAACATGTTAGAAAATACAAATCTAATATCAGGAGAGAAATCCTGGCGAGAATTCAATTTTATGAACGTGGTTTTCATAATTGTTATGTCATGAAAATTGACAACAAAATCGCTTATTTCCAATGGTTAATTTATCCTAATGAGAATGAAAATATTAGAAAATATTTTAAAAGAACTTTTTATTCTCTTCAAGACCAACAGGTAATGATTGAAAATGCTTTTACATTCCCGGAATTTCGCGGACGGGGATATCTCCCATACGTTTCAAGATTGTTATTAAATAAGGCGAAAAATGACGGTTATAAAAGTGCTATAGGATATATTAAAAATGATAAAATTACTTCTCTGAATGAATTCTTTAAAATGGATTTTAAAGTGATTCAATATCTCAGAGAAGTCAAACTGGCAGGAAGAGTTTTTCGAAACTTAAAAATCAAATAAATAAGTTCACTAACTTGATTTAAGCTGATTTCAAGCACGGTTTATAGCTTGGAGCTGTAAATAAGTATTAATTTGTGGGCAAAAAATCATGAAAGACAAGATTAAATATTTTATTGTAGATAATTTTCTTTTTGGAGAAGATAATGGTTTTAACGGTGAGACTTCCTTCCTCGAGGAAGGAATTGTTGATTCCATGGGTATATTGGAGCTAATTTCATTTCTTGAGGAAACCTTTGACATTGAAATTAATGATGATGAATTGATACCACAAAATTTAGACAGTTTGAATAATATCACTAATTTTCTGAGGAAGAAAAACGCCAGAGTTTGATGCTAAATTAAGAATGTTTGATTATTTAACAAATATACGACAACTCGCTTATGTGTGGAATTACAGGTATTTGTAATTATAAATATCCAGAATATATTGCTCAGCAGAGCCTGAAACAAATGACGGACGCGCTTCATCACCGCGGACCTGATGAGCGTGGAATATATATTGATAATTGGGTCGGTCTCGGTCATGCCAGGCTAAGCATTATCGATCTAACATCAGGAACCCAGCCGATTCACAATGAAGATAAAACGAAGTGGTTGGTTTACAACGGAGAAATCTACAATTACCCGGAGTTAAGATCTGAACTTCGGAAACTTGGACATCAATTTTACACGGACAGTGATTCCGAAGTTATATTGCATCTTTACGAAGAGTACGGACATAATTGTCTTGATCGATTAAACGGTCAATTTGCATTCGCAATTTGGGATAACAAAAAGAAAGAATTGTTTTTGGCAAGAGACCGCGTTGGAATTCGACCTTTATATTATACAATAAAAAAAGACTGTTTGTTTTTCGCGTCCGAAATCAAGGCATTATTCATAAATAATGAAATTGATAAAGAAATCGACCCTATAACTCTTGATCAGATTTTTACTTTTTGGGCGCCATTGCCCGGGCGTACACCATTTAAAAATATACATGAGCTGCCTCCTGCCCATTTTTTAAAAATATCAAATGGCAGGATTAGCCTAAAAAAATATTGGGATTTACCTTTTAAAACAGAAGATGCTTTTACAATAAGATCATTTCAAGATACTGTTGACGAGTTGCGATCTTTATTACATGACGCGGTAAAACTATTTAAGCGGCGGTTTAGACTCATCGGGAGTGTCAGCAATTGTCGCCAAAGATTTCAACCGGGAAGTGAATACCTTTGGGATTCGTTTTGCGGAAAACGAATTTGATGAAGGAACCTTCCAAAAGGAAGTTGTTCATTACCTGAAATCTAATCATCACGAAATCAAAGCATCAAACGAAAATATTGGAAAATTTTTCCCGGAAGTTATCAAACATTGTGAGAAACCAATTTTGCGATCCGCGCCGGTTCCGCTGTTTCTCTTGTCAAAATATGTCAGGGAAAAGCAACTCAAGGTTGTTCTGACCGGGGAAGGTGCAGATGAAGTTTTTGGTGGCTACAATATTTTTCGCGAAGCAAAAATAAGACAGTTTTGGGCAAAGCAGCCCTCGTCAAAAAAACGTGCCAACCTGATTGGGAAACTTTATCCCTATATTTTTTCCAATCCCCGGCAAAAAACCATGCTGCAATCTTTTTTTTCGAGGGGGTTGGACGCGGTTAATAATCCCTTGTTTTCACATCTTATCCGGTGGAATAACACAGCTAAAATTAAGACCTTCTTTTCCGATGCTGTAAAGTCAGCCATCGGAAGCTACGATGGTTACGAAGAATTAAGACAAAACTTGCCGGTCGGGTTTGATAATTGGAATGGATTATCCAAAGCTCAATATTTGGAAACCTCCATTTTCATGAGTAATTATTTACTTTCTTCCCAGGGAGACCGGGTTGCCATGGCTCATTCAGTGGAGATCAGACTTCCATTTTTAGATCCGCGTTTGATGGAGTTTATGGGACGGGTACCACCAGCCTGGAAAATTCGCGGATTAAATGAAAAATTTATTTTAAAAAAATGTTTGGCTGACAGGTTGCCAGATAAAATCATAAATCGCCCCAAACATCCGTACCGCGCTCCGATAATTCAAAGCCTGTTGAATCAACAAGCCGGTGAATATACAAAAGAAATGTTATCTGACAATTCATTGAAGTTGACAGGACTTTTTAACCGGGACAAAGTTCCCATGCTGCTAAATAAATTGAAAAAAACAGCTCAACCCAGCGAGGTTGACAGCATGGCTCTTGTAGGGATTTTGTCTTCGCAAATAATGTATCATCAATTCATCATGCAGCCACCTGATAATCAGAAAAATTTATCCAAAGAGTGGTTTATCGTTGATCGCAGATCAAAAACCACTGTGAAAACAAATGAAGAGATTTTAAATTAAATGATTGAGTTTGATCCGACATTAGTTCATGAATGGCTTTCCAGATCAGCCCGTCGCTTCCCCGATAAAGAAGCATTGATTTTCGGAGAAGAGCGGTGGACATATAAAAATCTGGAACAACATGCCTGGCATTTGGCGGCTTCTTTAAATAAAGCTGGTTTAAAGCGTCAGGATCGTGTGGTTATTTTTCTGGATAATTGCACTGAAGCGGTGATTTCAATCTACGCCATTCTCAAAGCCGGCGGAATATTTGTTACCCTGGAAGGATCTCTCAAAGCTGGAAAATTAAAATACATCCTGCAAAATTGTTCTCCCAAAGTTATCATTACCCACACGAAAAAAGCGAGGATTGTGAATGAAGCCTTAAAAGATAGCGATATAAAATGTCAGATTTTTTGGGTTGGCAAACAGGAAAAGATACCGGATGACCTGGCGTTTTGTTCATTTAGCTGGGAGAATATTTTTTCAACTATTAATAAAAATAAACGGATAAACACCTCTCCCCTGCCCCGTTGTATCGACGTGGATTTGGCAGCTCTTATTTATACATCAGGATCCACAGGGCAAGCCAAAGGAGTGATGACCACGCATCATAATATGATTTCCGCGGCGCGAAGTATTATCCAGTATCTTGACAACTCGGAGGATGATATTGTTTTTAATGTACTGCCGCTTTCATTTGATTATGGTTTATACCAAATTATTATGACCTTTATGTTTGGCGGAACAGTCGTTTTGTTTAATTCATTTTTATACATGCACCAGGTATTGGAAATCATTACCAGAGAAAAAGTCACCGGATTCCCGGTTGTCCCGACCATCGTCGCCATGCTGCTACAAATGCAGAATCTTAAAAAATATGACTTCAGCAAATTGAAATATATTAGTAATACGGCAGCCGCGTTGCCGGTCGAACATATTCGTAAACTACAGAATTTATTTCCTGGTATCAAAATTTATTCCATGTATGGATTAACAGAATGCAAACGGGTTTCTTTTTTGCCACCGCAGGAACTGACAAAGAAACCTTCGTCCGTGGGAAAAGCGATGAACAATTGCGAAGTTTTTGTGGTGGACAAAGAAGGCAATGAAGTTGAAGCAGGACAGGAAGGTGAGTTAGTAATCCGAGGCTCAAATGTCATGCAGGGATATTGGAACGATCCGGTTCTTACCGATGAAACTTACCGCCAAGGTTCTTACCCTGAAGACAGAATGCTGCACTCAGGGGATTATTTTAAAAAAGACAATGAGGGATTTCTCTACTTTTTTGGCAGAAAAGATGATATTATCAAAAGCAGGGGTGAAAAAGTCAGCGCCAGGGAAAT
>NBLI01000247.1 GCA_002084535.1 Candidatus Zhuqueibacterota bacterium 4572_119 | reverse complement strand
GTGCTGTCTCGGAGGTCAGACCATCTGGAATTGCGGTATAGTCCTTTATTACCCTGATCATCTGTCGCTATCCTTCAATCCAGTCTTTTGGAATTGCAAATAACAAGTGGCATTAATTATTAATTGCAGTAAATTGGTCACCGAAAACATCATTCAAAAAAGGAATGAAAATGATTCGAAATTTTGATCAAATGATCGATAAGGCAAAAGAGACAAGCGGGGGAAGAAAGCGATTGGTTCGTGTAGCGGTCGCGGCAGGAAATGACAGTATCGTACCGTACAAACAATTCGTGACGGCGACGCAGAGATTATTTTAAAAGGAAAAGTAAAAACAGCAGTTTTGCTGAAGTCCGTGTTGAAGCAAGAGTCCGGTTTGAGAACGGGCAATTTAATCAGCGACGCCTTTGTATTTGAATGGCAAAATCGTCCTTTAGAAAATAAACTGATGATCATCACCGATGGAGGTTTTACACTGGCTCCTGATTTGAATCAAAAAGTACAATTGATCGACAACGCGGTCAAAGTAATGCATGCGTTGGGAAATAGCAATCCCAAAGTCGCTGTTCTGTCAGCAGTGGAAACGGTTAATCCGGCGCTTCAGTCCACCATTGACGCCGCGGTTCTGACAAAAATGAATGAGCGTGGACAAATCAAGGGATGCATTATTGATGGACCGTTAGCATTGGATAACGCGATTTCCCCTGAGTCCGCTGAAATGAAAGGGATAAAATCGCCTGTGGCTGGACAAGCTGATATTTTATTGTTCCCTGACATTCAATCCGCGAATATTACCGCCAAAGGCACTACTTATTTTTCAAATTTCCGGCTGGCTCACGCGACCATGGGGGCAAAGGCTCCGGTGTTAATACCTTCACGGTCCGATACAAAAGACGCCAAATTATTGACCATTGCTTTAAATGTAATTTTGAGTACAAGTCTTTAGTTTAAAGTTGAATTATTAAGAAATTACTAGCCCTGAAGTATTTATTTTTCGGGGTTTTTTTTATTTTTAAGATAAAAATAAAGTCCGAAATCGGTGCAACTTTTTATAGAAAATAAGGTATAGATTTACATACAGTAAGCTATATATTTTAAGCTAAAAAATTAAGATGATGGATTTAGAATTGAATCCATATTGACAGGTTGCTATGCATATGAAAGAAAAAGAAACAGATAAATTAGCCATTTTAGCCCAGTTTAGCGAGGAATTGACCGGGATTGAAAATAATGATAAATTGTTCGATTTTTTAATCGACGGGATTAGTAAAATAATTGGCTGCTCTCAGGCATCGCTGATGATGTTTGACTCAGAGAAACGGATTCTCGAATTGATGAAAGTGCGTGGATATGATGCTAAGGGAATCGGTGACCCGAGAATTGAACTTACCCATGATATTTCGAAATGGGTTTACGATGGCGGGGAAGTATTTGCTTTAACTGAAGATGGCTCAACTAAATATTTGATTCTTTTTGATCAGCAGGAAAATAAGTATTTTGATTGTGAACTGAGAATCCCGCTGTTAGCCAAAAACCATAAGATTACTTTGTTGAACATCGGGAAGAAGGCAACCGGAACCGATTATTCAAATGAAGATATTACAGTTTTGCAGATTTTGGTAAATTTGGTTCGCCTTGCTATTGAAAGGTCAATTGGTCTGCAGGAATCAGCCAATGGTATTGCCAGGAGTAAGAAGGACAAAAAAGGAGATATCTCCCCAAAAAACATTCAGATCAAGAAGAAGGTTGAAGGCGTCAATATTATTGGTGTTTCGCCAGCCATTGAGCAGGTTCATAATTTTATTGAAAGAGTTGCCAATAAAGATGTCAGTGTACTCATAACTGGGGAAAGTGGTACAGGAAAAGATTTGGTTGCCAGGTCGATTCACCAAAAAAGCGACCGGCAGGATAAGCCCTATGTGGCAATGAATTGCGCGGCGCTGCCCGAAAATTTAGTGGAAAGCGAATTGTTCGGTCATGAAAAAGGCGCCTTCACCGGCGCTCACATGCAGAAAAAAGGTAAATTCGAGTATGCTGATGGAGGCACCTTGTTCCTGGATGAAATTGGAGATATGAACCTGACGACGCAGGCAAAGTTGTTGCGTGTCCTGGAGGACGGTTCATTTCAACGGACAGGGGGGAATTCCACTTTAAAATCTGATGTGAGAATACTTGCTGCGTCCAATAAAAATATCAATGAAGAAATCACCAATGGTAATTTTCGCGAGGATTTATATTACAGAATCAATGTCGTACAAATCCATATCCCGCCATTGCGTGAGAGAAAAGAGGACATTGAAGTCCTTGCTGAATATTTTTTTGAAAAATTTAATAGTTTTTACGATAAAAAAATATCGAAAATTGATAATAGCGCTAAAACCCGGTTAATGGAATATGAATTCCCCGGAAATATCAGGGAGCTACAGAACATAATTGAGCGGGCTGTTATCATGGAACAGTCGTGCAAATTAACCATCGATTTTATGCCCAGTTCAGATCGGAAAAAAGAGATGGGATTCAGCATCAATTCTGAAGGCAGCCTTGTTGATCTTGAAAAAGAGCATATCAAAAAAGTGCTGGAAGATGTAAATTTTAATAAATCCCATGCTGCAACCAGTTAATCTTGAGAATCCTGTGCGCCCAGTCGCATCTGCCTTTGGCATGATTATCCTGTCCAATTTCATTTTTATTTAATGGTCTCCCCTGTGATCGGTTACTATTTATCAGTTATAAATTCTGAAATTTAATTGTTTTTCGCAAAACATTCCTGCTGGTACCAAAAGTACCACTGATGGGGGAAACGTACCGCTTTTTTAACCTTTTTTTTTCTTGTTTTGTTAGGATTTAGATTTTGAACATACTTGATTAACTATTGATAAATAAGAGAATAGGCATACAAAAGGAAGCAACTGCTGAATTAAAAAATCTTTGGCATGGAGCTTGCGTGTAGTATGGGTGAACCAGGTCAATCGATTTAAAATAAAGCCAAGGAGGGTTTTCCCGATGAAAAAGCTGGCAAAATTCAAAGTAATCGCTGTTATCGCAGTATTGACAGTGATGGTAGTTAGTAGCACAGGATTTACAGGTGAGGTGGATGAATATGATCAGTATTTGATCGACCGCTTAAGTGACGAGAATATCGGCGTAAGATCAAGCGCTGCCCAGTTACTCGGAGACAGAAAAGTTGAAGCGGCTGTAAAGCCATTAGTTAAAATGCTGAAATCTGAAGAATGTTATGCGTGCCGGATTATTGCTGCCAGAGCATTGTACAAAATTGGCGATGAAAAAGTGTTGCCGATTTTGAAAAAAGTAGCTGCAAAAGACAAGAACAAAACAGTCCGGAGAGTTGTTACTGCGCTGGTAATGGATATGGAAGATGTTACTTATGTGAAGAAATAAAAAACGCAAAGCAAGCACTATGCTGGATATAGTAGATTGGTTTAAATGGGTAACCAAAATCTATTAGTTTATGTCCTCCCTAATATCCCCCAAATTTTTTGGGGGATTATTTTTTTTCTGGCTTATTATTTTCATCGATAGCAATTCCGCGTTGCGACCGGATTGATTCAATTTTATTTAAAGGATTTTCCAGTTGCCTGCGCCGTGTAGTGGTTATCGACTCATATTCTTTCTGAACCTCATTAATTCGTTTCCCCAGAATTTCAAACCGTTTCACAAATTCTTCCCACTGTTTTTTGAAAGCTCCAAATAAAGATAGCATTTCATTCGATGTTTGCTCAAGAGCAAAATTGTCCACGGCTTGCCTTACAACCGCCAATATGGCAAACAGGGTAATCGGTGAACAGAAAATAACCCGGTTTTTAATCCCCTCATCCAAAATCGAACTATCCTGTTCGTGGATAAAAGCATAAATCTGCTCATTCGGAATAAACAATAAAACATAATCAACGGTGTTTTGTTCTGGATTAATATAATCGCGCGTTGTTACTTCTTTAATTCGTACTTTTACATCTTTTAAGAATGCTTTTTGAAAGTTCGCTTTTTCAATGTCAGTTGACGCTTCCAAATATCTCAGGTAATTGTCGAGGGGAAATTTGACATCCATATTGAGTTTCATTTCGCGGGGAAGCAAAAAGGTGAAATCCGGGATGGTTTTTATTCCCGCAATAGCTTTCTGTTTGTAATAATTAATATTTTCTATTAAACCAGCCAGGTGCAAAACATCTTCTGCCATGCGCTCTCCCCATTGTCCGCGCGCTTTTGAACTGGCTAATGCTTCTTTTAGCGTTGAGGTTGTTTGCATAAGCAGCGTAGTTTGTTCTCCGGCATTCTTGAGTTGATTCGCCAATTCGCTGTATTTTTCAGCCCGGTCTTTTTCCATGCTTGTCATTAATTGGGATACGTTATGTAGCTCTGTTGTCATCCTGTTCAATTGTTGGTCGATCAGCACTTTCTTTTTTTCAAGCTCTTGAGTGCTGATTTCCCGTTCAGATTCCAGACGAGATTTAGCGAGTTTTAAAAATTCTTCGGTTGATTTAGAGAGTGCCTGCAGAGATAGATTGCCAAAATTTGCCTTTATATTTTCCAATATTGATTCAATGTTGTGTTGCCGCTGTTTTTCATTTTCATGGTATAATTGTTCTGCCATTTCTCTGGCAGTTTTGACATGAATTATTCTTAGCAGCAATGCTGCACCGATTCCCAATAAAAAACCTATTAAAAAGATAAAAACAAACGGCAGCCATTCCATGTTAGTCCCTGTTATCCAATAAAGTACAATTTGATTTTCGATCAAATTTTATTTTTGTTTCTTTGCCCGTTTTGCTAATAAGGCTGAACTTATTTTGTTTCCATTTCGAATAATTTTTTCTTCATCGACATTTACTAATTGTCCGTCTTTAACAACGATTTTTCCATTCACAATAGTCATAAACGTTTGATGGTTAAAGCCGGAAAAAATAAGCGCTGCCAATGGATCGGATAACGCGCCTGTGTATTCCAGCTTATTTAATTCAAAGATTGCAATATCCGCGGCTTTGCCAACTTCGAGCGAACCGATAGCATTTCTTCCCAATAATTTAGCGGATCCAAGCGTTGCCATTTCCAGCACTTGCTCCGCGGTAATCGCATCAGCACCGGAATTCACGCGGTGCAGTAATAAAGCCAATCGCATTTCACCGACCATGTCCGAAGCGTCGTTGGATGCGGAGCCGTCCACTGCCAGTCCCACGGGAATATTCATTTTCAGCATGTCCGGTATTCTGGCAATCCCGGACCCCAACCGCATATTTGATGCCGGGCAGTGAGCGATTCCGGTTTTTGAATTTTTGAGCAACAGAAGCTCATCATCAGTAAAATGAATGCCATGGGCATACCAGACATCTTCGCCAACCCAACCCAATTCTTCCATCAACTGTAATGGACGCTTGCCATAGGTTTTTTCACAGAAATCGTCTTCATCTTTTGTTTCAGCAAGATGCGTGTGCAACCGAACGCCGTATTTCCTCGCCAGAATAGCAGTGTCCCGCATGAGTTCCAGTGTAACATTGAACGGAGCGCAGGGTCCCAG
>NBLI01000035.1 GCA_002084535.1 Candidatus Zhuqueibacterota bacterium 4572_119 | reverse complement strand
GACTCAATAGATGTCAGGCTTAAAAGATCCTCTATCAAACTTCTCAATTTTTCAGCCTTATCTCGTGACCTTTCCAGGTACTCCCGCTCCTTCTCCGGCTTTTCCTTTACATATCCCTTCAATATTAAATCAAGATAACCTTCGATGGCGTTTATCGGGGCTTTTAATTCATGAGCAACAACCGCGACCAACTTCCGAAACTCTGCCTTCATTTGTTCAAATTTTCTTTCTTCGGAAATGTCGGTAATTACCAGCACTAATCCGGCAACACTTTTTTCTTTCTCTTTAACTGGAGCAAGAGTTACTGAATAAACCTTATTTTTCTCCTGATCAAAAATAATTTCTTTATGAAACCGCCTCTTGGGATATTTTTTCTTTTCGATTATTTCAATAATCCAATTTTCCAACTCTTCGTTATTTAAATATCCCTTAATCTGTTGACCGGACTCGTCAGATTCTTTGATGCCCAGTAATTCACAAGCGACAGCATTTTTAAGTAATAAATTGCCATCAGTATCAATGGCGATGAGACCTTCGCCCATACAATTGATTATTGCCGCCATACGGGTTTTTTGAGCGGCTATACGCTCCAGGTTGACCTGCCGCTCCCGGTGGAGTGATTCCCGTTCAATGAGCAATTTTCGTCTCTCCATTCCCTTGTGAACCACTTTTCTTAATTCTTCCGGAGTAAACGGTTTCGGCAGATAATCATAGGCGCCTTTTTTTAGTGTTTCCACAGCAGATTCAATTGTGGCGAATCCGGTGATAACGATGACAATAATATTTTCATCATATTGTCGAACAAACTCAAGGAAATCAGCTCCTTGCATTTCAGGCATCATCAAATCAAGCAGAATCAGGTCATAGTTTTTTGATTTGAGTTTTTCAATACCGACTTTTCCGTTTTCAGCGGTATCAACTGTCATGCCCTCATTTTTCAATGTAAGTTCACAAGCCAACCGGATGACATCATCGTCATCGACAACCAAAATGTTTTTTGTTTTAATCATTCGTACCTTTTTTTATTTATTTTTTTCAAGGAGGCTTTTAACTCCTGGAATCATATCCTCAATTTTCACTGGTTTTTCTAAATAAGACCAGACCGGCAGTGTCTTTTTCACTCTATCCAAAATTTCCTCATGTTCTTTTAATCTCTCTCTTTTCACAAATAATAATACTGGTATTTCAATCATCTCAACACTGTCTAGCATCATTTCCATAAAATGCAATCCTGCACTGCCGACTGGAATATTTATATCAACCATTAGTAAATCAGGTTTTTTCAATTTTATTCTTTGAACTGCTTCATCAGCATCAAAAAAAACTTTTACCCTGAAACCATGATTTTCAAGGTTTGTTTTATGAATTTCAATAAAATTATCATCCTCATCAACCCAATAAACTAATTGGAATTCACTCTCTTGTTTTTCATAAGTTGAAACAAAATTTATTTTGTTAATGTCATCCGGTAAAGCGCTCTCGATGGCAAGGATCAAATCGTCCTGTCCAAAAGAGTCAAGGTGGTAATAATAAATATTTTCTTTGCGGATCGTTGCTTCCAACTTCATGGAATTAGTGTGGGATTTTACAATTAATTTAGTGCGAGGATCAATGCTCTTCAATATTTGAATGGTTTGTCCGATTGGCATCCCGCCTATTTTGGCAGCTAAAACAATTACGTCAAATCGCTCAGTTTGAACACGCTGAATCGCGCTTCCCAAATCCTTTTCTAAAAAAATATCCACATGCTTAAAGACAGGCAATCCTTTGAGTTCATCAACAATTTCTCTCTGCTGTTTTTCTATGAATAGAATCCGACCCTTTGCTGAACTGACCATTATTTATGCTTTGCTCCAATTTATTCCAAATTTGTCTTGCCGATTCTTATTTATGCAAAGCATGTGCCACTGTTAAAATATAAATAGCCATAGCGTATTTGTCGAAATATCAAATACTTACAAGTTTCAGATTAAATCAAAAAAAAATCAGACATTGCCATAAAGTGGGGAGATTCTCCACACTTTTATAATAACGCTTTTATTTTCAATATTTTTAGCAACTTATGTTTGGGGTAATATGCCTCACAAAAACAGATTTATTCAATAATGAGAGCAGGAGTGGCAGTTAAATGAAGATATTAAAGTGATTATATTAGGAGTAGTTATTTCTCTATTTTATATCGCTTGAGCTTATCATAAAGCGTTTTGCGGTCAATACCGAGGAGTCTGGCGGATTTAGAGCGATTCCAGTTTGTTTGTTCCAAAACGGAAATTATATGTTCTTTCTCCAAATCGGTCAAACTTTTTATGTTGGGATCCGAAGATTTAATTTTATTTTTTAAATTCCTGATGTTCGCGGGGAGACTGGATAGTGATATAAATTTACTATCTTCAATGACAACAGCCCGCTCGATCACATTTTCCAATTCACGGACATTGCCGGGCCAATGATATTTGCTGAATACTTCTTTGACGTCCTTATTAAATCCAACCAACATTTTCTTTCGCTTTTGATTATACTTTTCCAGGAAATATTCTGCAAGAGGAAAAATATCGCCTTCCCTTTCCCTGACGCTGGGTAAATGAATGGGAATAACGCTAAGCCGGTAAAACAAATCCTCCCGGAAAGTCCCATCTTCCACCGCCTTCTGCAAGTCTTTGTTGGTCGCGGCAATAACCCTGACATCAACCTTGATCGTCTGCGTATCGCCCACACGCTTGATTTCTTTTTCCTGGATCGCGCGCAAAATTTTCGCCTGAATATTCAGAGAAATATTTCCAATTTCATCAAAAAAGAAGGTTCCGCCGTTTGCCAACTCAAAGCTGCCATGTTTAGTCGCGGTGGCTCCGGTAAACGATCCCTTTACATGACCAAAAAGTTCACTCTCAAACAATGTTTCCACCAATGAGCAGCAATCCACAGCAAGGAATGGATTATTCTTTCGATGGCTGTTAAAATGTATCGCTTTGGCAATTAATTCTTTTCCGGTGCCGGTATCACCCGTAATCAGAACCGTGCTGTCCGTGGGCGCGACTTTATATACGAGATCGTAAACTTCGGTCATCAAAGGGCTCAGCCCAATGATTGTTTCAACCTGTCCGTCGCGATAGAACTGCAATTCTTTTGGCGTCGATTTCCTGATCGCTTTTGGCTTGGTCAGATATTTTTTGAGCAAAACCCGGATATCATCAGGCAGAAATGGCTTTTGGATAAAATCTGTCGCGCCGTGTTTCATAGCTTCAACCGCGTTATTGATTGTTCCAAAGCCAGTAATGATGACCACGACTATTTTCGGATACTTTTCCGCAATTATTTTTAAAAGCTCGATTCCTCCCATTTCAGGCATTTTCAAATCGAGAAACGCCATGTCAAATTTTGATTTCTCTAATAATGACAAGGCTTTTTTTCCATTCTCCACAATCTCTGCTTCCAAACCTTCCTTTTTCAAAAGCAGTTTAAATGAAAGCCGGATGGAATCATCATCATCAGCGACGAGTATTTTGGCATTTGTTTTATTCATCTATTCAAAATTGATTTTTCTTTTTTGCCTCCAGGACTCAAAGGCTCTAATCTATTAATATGGATGACCTGTGGAAAATGTTGCATTGTTGAAATTTAAAGAGTTACTGCGGTTAGACTCCGCTCACCGTGAAGAAAGAGCTTCAGCCTGAGCCCCGACATGTCGGAAAAGGCTATTCGTTCTACTGGTCAATCACATTATTATTATAAATATCATAATTACTTTTTGACTACTTACCGGTAAGTTATAAGATTCCGGCATCTGCCAAAAAGACGCCGAAACCGGAATGATAACCGTTTTGTTATTGCTTTTATTCTAAAAGTTATCAACTAATTTCTAATAATTCTTTCCAAATTCCAACTATAAAACAAGAAATTAAATACCTATCCCGCATTATTCATCATATTTTTAAAGGCAGCGGGATAACCTGAATTATTCACACATTAAGGAATAAAACGTGAAAACTGAGTTTCAAACATCAATCAGATTTAACAAATTGATATTAACTAAATTATACCACTTTTAATTAATGTTTGTGAATAATTCAGGCTATTTATCTTCCACCACAGGTATTTTTATCGTTACAGTGGTACCTTCATTTACTTTGCTCTTAACAGTCATTCTCGCCTGATGTTTGGTTACAATGCCGTAGGCGATTGCCAGTCCCAGCCCGGTCCCTTCCCCTACTTCCTTTGTGGTAAAAAACGGATCAAAGATACGATCGATGAGTTCTTCGGGTATTCCACATCCAGTATCTGCAATCTCCACGACAGCCATTTCGTTTTTTGTATCGTGGTAAGTATTTATTGTCATTTCACCTACTTCAGCCATTGCCTGGACAGCGTTTAAAATCACATTCATAAATACCTGTTGCAATTGGGAATTGTCGCCCAGGATGGAAGGGATATTCTGATCAAAATTTTTAATTACTTTTATATTATGGAATAAAGCCTGCTTTTCAATCAAAGAAAGCGTATTGGTCAAAACTTCATTGATATTAACATATTCTGTTTTGCCCTTCTCCTGTCTGGAAAATTGCAACAAACCTTTCACTATGTCGCGGCAGCGCATGGTCTGCTTTATCACTTCCTGCAAATTCTCCCGGTGTGGATCATCCTCTTTCAGCTCTTCCATAACCAATGAACTTAAAACAAGAATTCCTCCCAACGGATTATTAATCTCATGGGCAATACCCGCCGCCAGTTTTCCCACAGAAGCTAAGCGTTGGGATTGCATGAGGGTATTCTGCATGGTTGCCAGTTCTTCAGTTCGTGATTTTACTTTTTGCTCGAGCGTATTTCCCCACTCCTCGAGTTCCTGACGCATTTTTCTGAGGCTTGCCACCATTTTGTTAAATGAATACGCGAGTTTTCCGATTTCATCTTTTGAATCTACTTTTACTTCATGATCCAAATCTCCGGCAGCAATGGAGTCGGTTACATCCACCATTTCTCCCAATGGTCTGGTAATGGAACGGGTAATCAGATAGCTGATTAAAATAATGATAAAAAATCCCAGGCTGGCAATTGCCAGAAACGCGTAAATAACTTTATTCCTGATGGATATATATGTTTTTTCCAACAATCCCACATATAAAATACCGACAACCTCACCGTCATAATTAAAAATTGGTTCATACTCGCTTATGTACCAATCATTCACCACAAACGCCCGGTAAGACCAGGATTCCCCTTTTTCAAGCACAGCGTCATAAACCTCGGCAGAAACCCTGGTACCAATGGCTCTTTCACCATCTTTTGTGCGCACATTTGTTGATATTCGAATATCATTTTGAAAAATAGTTACTGTACCGATACTCTGGTTCAAATATTTTTCGTCTTTATAAACCAATTCCCACACACGGTCAACTATCTTAAAATTATTATTCAAAAGATGACCGCCGTAAAGCACACCCAAAACATTCTTATCCTTATCAAAAATCGGGTAGGCTGCCATTAGCACCATTCCCGAAGTTTCAACTGTCTTGTCCGTTGGTTTTGCTCCGGGTGTTTCAATCAGTTGGATCAATGCCTGGTCAGACAGTGTTTGATTCTCCCTGGCTAATAATTCGGAACTTATAATTTCTGTCGCAGCCGCGGCTTTCCCGGATAGAGCCGCCCGAATCACTGGAATCGAGGAAACATCTTCTCCCAATTCATTCTCTCGACTAAGCCGAAATATCACGCGCCCGTTTTTGTCCGTCATGGAAAAAAAATCGACACCGATATCCCGGCTGATTTGTTTCAGACGGGTTCTCAGCCTTTGGTAATCTCCATTTTGCAGCGACTCATGAATCGTATTTCCGGTTGCCCCCAAATAAATTGATTTTTCCATTAATTGGAGTTGTTTTTGATAAACCATGCGCGCGGTTCTTAAATCATGATGAACTTTATTTTGCGCCTGGTCCATGATTGTTCTGCTGACGATAATCGATCCGATAAAAGAAGTTATTATGCCGCCAGCTCCCAGAATAAAAACATAAACAATAATTAAGCGCGAGCGAAGTGAAAATGTTTTTAGGATTTGAATCACCAGATCAGCCTTTGTATTTTGGTAAGGTTACTTTAAATGAAGAGCCAATATTTAGTTTCGTTTTCACAGTAATTGTACCGCCAAATTCTTTAACAATTTTTGAACAGATTGCCAAACCTAATCCGGTACCGGGGATGTCTTTTGTTCTGTCATTTTTTACCCGGCAAAATTCATCAAAAATACTTTCCAGTTTATCATGTGGAATACCAATCCCAGAGTCTTCAATAATAAATATAACGTTTTTTTCTTCCTCAACAGCCTTAATCGCCAACTTTCCATTTTGTTTGTTATATTTGATGGCGTTATTAATCAAATTCTCGAACAGCATTTTTAAGCATTCTTTCTGACCCGCGACAGGGCTAACATTTTTTGGTAAATCAAGACCAGTGTCGATATTTTTTTCTATGATTGAAGGTTCGTAACCTTCCAATATATTCTCGAATAAAGGTGGCACCAAAACCGGCTCCACACATTCGGATAAATTCCCGGAATCGATTCTTGATATTGCCAGCCAATCTTTTACGATTTCCTTCAACTCTGATATTCGGGATATTGACCGGTCTATCCATTCCTGTTGAAGTTCTTCTTTGTTCGGAGATTCTTTTAAATGCCGTAAAACTTCCAGGTATTGCTGCACCACAGAAAGCGGGGATTGCAATTGATGAGAAACAAATGTAACAAATCTCCGTTCGAGATTTTCTTTTTCTTTTTTTAATTCGATAGATTTCCGGGCAAGTAAAGTTCTCTCCATCCCTCGTTCAACAATGATGCGCAGTTCGTCTGGCGTGAAAGGTTTGGGTAGAAAATCATAAGCTCCTGTTTTCATTGCCTCCACAGCAGTGCCAATGGTCGCGTACCCAGTAATCACGATAATACAAATCATCGGATCAATTTCATGAACTTTGGCAATGACTTCCATACCGCCGATTTTTGGCATCTTCAAATCCACGACCAGCAAATCTGGTTTTCGCTGCTGTATCCGGGCAAGTCCCTGTAAACCATCCTCGAACGTTTCGACCTCATACCCTTCTTTTTTCAATATTTTCAGACAGGACAATCGCATCACCGGATCATCATCGATCACAATTATAAACTGGTTTGATCTGCTGCTCATATTTTTTTCTCAATCACATTTGTTCGTTGCTAATATACATCATTGAGCTTTTTCAAAAAAAATCAATTTAATATGAAAAAACGAGAATTGGAAGGAAAGTTATTGTTTTACTTTTTTAATATGTTTTTCAATGTTTCCAAAAACCTGGGAATATCAACGGGTTTGGAAAAATAATAATCAGGTGTAATCATATCAACCTGACCTGTTGCAGCAGGAAACCTGGATAGCGGGTCTTCCTGGATAGAAGAAACCATTAGTACCGGAATACTTTTAAAATCTTCAAACTGTTTCTGAAATTTGATCACCTGATTCAATAAATATCCTTCATCCATTGTTTCCATCATAATATCCAATAGGATAACATCAGGTGTTTCTTCTTTGATTTTTTCCAGTCCTTGTTTGCCTGATTCTGCTTCGACAGTGTCGTATCCTTCAGCTTGAAGTAAAGTACGAATAGAAACACGAAAATCCACATCGTCATCAATGATCAAAATTTTTGCTTTTTCTGACATTTTTCATTCCCTCTCTTATTATAAATTTTATGGTTAAAAAACAACAACTGTGCTAACCTAACCTGGATAAACCAGAACAGATTTTATTAATCAACAAGATTTTTAAAAACAGTATTATTTTAAAATTACAAAAGCTAAAGGTTGAGGTTGAGGTAAAGAAAAATGGAAAATTTGATGCTCAATTAATTCAATATTTATTGCACAATTCAGAAGGGTATTAGTTTTTCTCTGCCTCTACCTTTACCTCAACAATCAATTATTTAGCATACAACATTTTGCCAAATTTGGCAAGAATTTTACTGCTAAGATACCAGGCGCCTTATTCCCACTTCAATGTAACCAGCAATCGTGCCAGTTCCCGGTCCTGGGCATTGACGCATTCTTTTTCGCAGGCAGCCATTGTATCTCTTGTATTACAAAAATCATTGCATTCGCTTGTGCCATACAAATCATCAGTATAAGTGAATTTTCTTGACAATAAATGCCGCAGCTTAAAAGTTAAAACTGATATTGTGCTGCCACAATTCCGGTGCTCAAAGATAATGCAATTTGCG
Source organism: Candidatus Zhuqueibacterota bacterium 4572_119 (assembly GCA_002084535.1). Lineage (GTDB taxonomy): Bacteria > Zhuqueibacterota > Zhuqueibacteria > Thermofontimicrobiales > Thermofontimicrobiaceae > NBLI01. The sequence goes on along the minus strand of NBLI01000035.1, from coordinate 9,277 downwards.
TCTGGGTGACCGGGGATGACCTGAAGCCATAAAACTTTAACTGCTTTATCATTTATAAAATCATCTATAGTCCGCCAGGTATATTTACACGCGCCGCAGACCTTAAAACTATTTTCGCTCATTCACTCTCTGCTGCTTCTGCCTCATCACACAAAAAATGATATAGGCACTTTCTTCAACATAAAAATACAGTCAATTTAGGGCAGCAAATTAAAGAATAATTATGAAAAAGTCAAGCCCTTTTAAAAATCAAAATCTCATATAAACCATTTCGATACCATTTATTTTCAACTATTTAAACAGTTTTATTAAACACATCACAATTTGATATAATTCGTATTTCCGGTTCTTCCTCGAATTTAAAACATCAGGAGTTATCGAGCCACCAATTCGATTTCAGATTTTCAAACTTAAAGGCATGAATTTTGCGCAAACCATTAAACCAACAGGGAACAAGATTAATAAAAAGATTCATTGAGGAGAACATAGCATTCCATCTAATTATTTTATAAGGGATTAAATCCGATAACACCCTAGTCCCTTTTAAAGAGAATATCTCATAAATTTCATTTTGAAATGATTTGCTTTTCAACAATTGACATTTATTTTTAACAATACTTATATTTTTAGGAAAATACTAAATTTCCAACAACTCAAAAACTATATCTGGAAAAAAGTTATGAGATACTATTGTAAAATTATATTGAACACGTTTGTAATAGTTCTTTTTTTAACTGAAATTTCAACAGCCGCAAAAAAATTTGATCTCTCAAACTGGCATGGCAATTTTTCAGTCGTTGGCAAAACGCCTTATGATTATTTTGGGTATTCAATTTGTTCTGGTGATATTAATGGTGATGATATTGACGATATTATTATAGGCGCCTATTATGCTGATCCAATGGGCAGGAATGGCGGCGGAATTGTTTATGGATTTTTTGGAAATAGTACCTTTTCACAGGATACATTCCTCAATCTTTCTGCTTCAAATGCTGATTTTACAATATATGGCCCATCCAACAATTCACAACTTGGACGAAGTGTTGCCATTGGAAATTTTAATAATGACATTTATGATGATATTATTATTTCCGCGCCATACCATTCAGAGAATGGGATACAGTCCCGTGGAGCAGTCTATATATTAAACGGCAGCTCAACGATTTCAGGCATTTATGATATGGGAGCCGGAAGCTATGATGGCATAATCCTGGGCGAAAAGGCGGATGATCAAATTGGATTTTCACTTCTATCTATTGATATTAATAATGACTCCTACGATGAAATTTTAGTTGGCGCTCCTTATGCCGATTATGAATATAATTTGAATTGTGGAAAAGTTTATGTCTTTTGGGGACAAGCCCAATAAACGCGACAACTGATCAAACAGTGAAACCTCAGGCAGGTAAACTTTACCTGATGAGCGGAAGAACTTCCTATCCATCTTCCACAGTTGATCTGGCGACATCACCTGAAATTGTTTGTCGAATGTTCGGAGGATTATCATTCGCCAACATTGGAAAAGTGTCAGCTACTGGAGATATTAATGGTGATGGATATGACGATATATTGATGACCGATTTTGCCGCGCAAAACAATCGAGGCGCTGTTGGAGTAATCTTTGGTAAAACAACTCTTCCCTTAAACATTGACTTTGCCTTTATCGAATTTGATTTTAGTATAATTGGAGCCGATTCGAACGGGATTTTAGGTGAAACACTTTTCTCTTCAGAATTTGATGATGACCAAATTGATGACATTTTAATTGGCGTTCCACAGGCTATTACTGAAAATGGTGAAAATTCCGGAATGGTACACCTGGTAAAAGGTAATACCAATCTTACCGGCACGCTAAATCTCATTGAAACCTCCCCTGATGAAGTTTATTATGGCGCGACTGCCGGAGATCATTTTGGAAGTTCGCTAACCCTATTCAATTTTAATGGTGATGACAAAGTAGATATTTGCATCGGAGCTGCCACAGGCGGCGAGAACGAAGGACAAATCCATACGGTTTTTGGAGGCTTACCGTATATTTTGAATAGGTCACCAAATCATAAATCACATGATATTGAAACAAACGCGTCGGTCAATTTTGATCTTTTTGATGACCATGAAGGTGTTGATTTAAACTCGGTAAATGTCCTTATTGGAGGAGTTGAATATACCAGCGTTGATCCCAATTTCTCATACAGTGGAGACGCTTCAAAATATTCAATAACTATTAATCCGGTTGATCTTTTTGGATATAACCAAGTTGTAGATGTTACTGTTTACTGTGAGGATCTATCCGACTGGATTATCCCCACGCAATCTTATTATTTCACAACCAAAGAAGATAATGATCCACCTTATACTTTAAAATGGGTGCCAGCTCCTGACAGTACAAAAGTTGGAGTTGACGCGAATGTTACTTTCTTCTTTCGTGACGCGGGTGAAGGTGTTAATATTGCTTCAGTTAGAGTTGGCATAAACGAAACCGAATATTCAGTAGGCAATCCTTCATTCAGTTTTGAAGGAACACCCAAAAATTATTTCATCAGTATTGATCCACCTGTTGATTTCAATTATGGAGACACTGTCAATGTAACGATTGATGGTTCCGATTTGGCTTTATCCCCCAATGTTATGCCCACTGACAGATATTCTTTCTTCTGTATGAAAGACACTGTTCCTCCTGAAATATTTTTTTTAAAGCCTACAAATGGCGATACCATAAGTAAACAGGAAATACTTCAATTTGAGGTTACTGATGATGAGACCGGGATCAATCCTGATTCAATCTCTTTTTTCTTTAATGAAACAGATTTGACTTCTTCTCTCACCATTAATCCCAACACTACTGGCAATGGATATTTCGTAACGTTCTCTCCTGACGCCGGATATTTTCATCCTAATGGACAGCACCAGCTCAAAATTCGGACGACCGATTTAGCGAGAACTCCCAATACAACAAGTGGATCGATTACAATATTTGTGGTGCCAGATGTCTTGCCGCCATTTACCAGAAATCATTTTCCAATAAAATACGACGTTGACGCGCCGACCAACACCAGATTCAAAGTGGACATCAAAGATAATTTAATGGGGGTGGATGCTTCTTCAATCCAGATTACATTAAACGGAACGAATATCATCACGTTACCTAATACAACAATTAGTGATATTGAAGATGGCTATCATATCGAATATATTCCGGCAACAAGATTAAGCGGACTGGTGAATGTTACAATCAACGCGCAGGACTTGAATAATCCACCAAATGTTATGATACCAGACAGCTATTCCTTTCAAACAGTCGTCGATACGGAGAGTCCTTACTTAACATCACAGGACCCGGCGGCAGATGAGCAAGCTGTCTCTGAAAATACAAATATTTACCTTGAAATCAAGGATGACTTAACCGGTGTCGATTCATCCAGTATAGTAATTATTGTTGAAGGCACTGATGTAACCACTCAATCGAATATAGAGAAAATTTCAAAGGGATATTCTTTATTCTACCATCCTGAGCAGCCATTTGAACTAACTGAAACTGTAAGTGTGAATGTAATCGCGAATGATTATGGAATAAATCCTAACACATTAAATGAAACATATTATTTTTATATTATTGGAGATACGATTCCTCCTGTAGTTACAAACATGAATCCATATCCAAATCAAATCGGTGTGCCTCTTGATACGGACATCTACCTTGAAATAATCGACAACGGAGACGGAGTTGACACATCATCCATTCGCCTTTACGTAAATTCCGAAATTGTTGACCCGGTTATAACAAGCATAAACTCAACACATCAATACTCTTTAAGCTATAATCCACCTGAAATTTTTCAATACGCTGATGAAGTTGAAATATCAGTATTTGCCAACGATCTGGCAACTGTACCAAATGTTATGAACGAATTTTCATACTCGTTTCGTTGCATTGACGATGATATCACTCCACCGTTTTTAACAGAATTAGAGCCGGGAGCAGCCGAGGGGGTTCCAGTTGACACGCGCATTTCTTTCAAAATTTTAGATCTCGAATCAGGAATCGATCTTAATTCACTCGTATTAAAATTAAATAATGATGTTATGACTGATTATACCTTTAGACCTGAAACAGAGGCTAACGGAACCGGGTATTACGTCGAATATTATCCACCGGCAGATTTTCAATACGGGGAAACAGTGCAATTGTTCATATACGCGGAAGATCATTCCAGCAATCATAATGAGCTGCCTCCCGATCAAAGAAATCATATATTTGTTTGCGAAGTTGATACAACACCACCTCAGGTATTAACTGTACAGCCCGTAAACGGAGAATCCGGATATCCTAATACTACTCTATACTTCAAATTCACGGATACACAATCAGGGATTGATACATCAAGTTTTTTATTAAAAACAAATAACCAAAAGGTGACCGGCTACACCGATACTCTGGAAAATGATATTTATACAGTTACATTTGAGCCGGAAACCGATCATGACCTGGGAACAATGCTCATTGAAATCAAACTGGATGATTTTTCACTTAACCGTCTGGATACGGTTTACTCATTTCTTGTTTTGCCGGATACATTTCCACCATATATTGTTCCCCAGATTCCGAAACCTAATGCTCATGATGTTTTACCGGGGTCAAAATTAATTGTTGATATATTAGACAAAGGAATTGGAATAGATAAGCCAACAATTCAACTCTTCATCAATAACACGGAAGAATTTAATTTTGTTCTTGAATTTAATCCTTACGATTACAACCCGGATTCTCTAGGGTACAGATTATCACACACTTTGCGGGACGATTTTTATGATGGACAATTCATCACAATCAGAATAAAAGCCAATGATCTCTCTGATGTCTTATATCCGAACCGGGTTGATTCTACTTATTCATTTACAATTCTATTACCCGAAAATGAAATCATCGCCATACCTCCGACAATTCACCCCGGATATGGTGATATAAACAGAGAGACTAAAATCTGGATTGACACGGACGCGGCTGCTGACGACATCTCTGGCAGAATATTTAATGTCAGGGGAAAACCTGTTAAAAAGTTAGATATATTGGACCAAAACTCGAAAAAATTAGCAATATGGAATGGCACAGACGAAAATGAATTCCTGGTTAGTGGAGGAGTCTATATTTTTCAAATCAAAATTAAAAGTAAAATCCATCAGGGAAGCGTAATTGTAGTGAGGTAGTCTTTTGAATAAAATGCATGATCACAGGATGAAAAAAAGTAAATATTACCAGGATGTGAAGGCACGAAGGAAAAGGTTAAACGCTTTAATCATTTTTCTCATCCTTTTGTTTGGCGCTTTCCTGGTCTATCTATTATTCTTTTATAATCCATTGGAATATAAAAAAGAGAAACTGATGATTTCTGCCGGGATATGTGGCTGTGTCAACCAGCGAGCGGTTTACCATTTGCCGGTTAACAGCATTCTGGCTGATCTTATCAGGGAAGCCAAAGGGGTCAACCGGCGGGCTGATATGACCAGGGTGAATCTTGCCAAGCCGCTAATGAATGATAGTGTTTATCATGTACCATGCAAATCCAAAGCGGCTTCTGTTTCAATGCCGAAAATGAGTTATCAGCCATTGCAGCCGAAAACCATTCAGAATAAAAAAGCAGATCACATCAATATATTTTACGGAGGTTTGCCTCATACATTCATGCTGCTACAAATTTATCCTGAACTTGATTTGATAACCGTAACCCATTTACCGTTTTACACTTCTTTTTCAATGGAAAAACAGCGTCTGGCAGACTTCTTCTTTCTCATGGGAGTAGATCCCACAGTTTATATGGTGCAGAACTTTTTCAGAGAAAAAATTGATTTTTATTTTGTTCAACACCGTCAGAGCTTCATTGACATGGTTGATTATATGGGCGGAATTCCAGTTTACGTGGACACACTTTTTGCCAAAGAATATAAAATGATGGAGGGCGTTCGCCGTCTTTCAGGCTTTCATTCCTGGGAATTTATCCGCTTCATCGATAAAGAAACAAGAAAAACAAATTTATTACTGGGAAGCCATTTGCGCATGGACCGGCAAAAACTTTTTATGATGTCCATGTACAAATTTTTCAGGAGCATGAATATTGCGGCACAGGCAAATAACGTCCGCCATGTCCTGAGTATTTCGCAAACCAACTTATCAGTTGAAAATGCCAGTTCATTAATTGAAATGGGAATAAAAATGAAAAATCCAAAGCTGGAGCTGCTTACATTACCGGGTAATCCTATTTATGTAAATAATGTATTATATTGGGAACCAAGGTTGGATACGTATATCAGAAAAAGAAGCGAATTAATTCAGTCTTACGGGGGCTAACATGAAGAAATTACTTTTTTATTTGATTATTCTTATTCCAAATTTGCTCTTGGCACAGATAGATGATGTTCAAACTGGTGATACATATAAAATCCAACGCGGGGATATAATTACTATTTATGTGATGGAACATGACGAATTTAGCGCCAACAATGTCATTGTGTTGCCCGATGGATATATGCAGTATCCGGCATTGGGAAGCATTATGGTGGCTGGCTTAACACCTGATCAACTCAAAGAAGTAATTAGAGAAAATCTGCTGCCGTATGTACCAGTTCCCCTGGTTACTGTTTATGTGGCACGTTTGTATAAACAAGAAATAAATGTACTTGGTTATGTGAATAAACCTGGACGTTATCAAATTTTTGAACCCATCGATATATTGACGGCGATTGCATTAGCAGGCGGTTTGGAAAAATTGAAAGACGCGGAAAAAATTAAAATTATTCGTAGCGATGGAAGATCTTATAATTTAACACTTAAATTGATTTGGGAACTGAATAAAAACAATTCAAAAAATGGAGCTACCAGAAAAGTGTTGCTATACCCTGGAGATACATTGCTTATAATTAAGCCTAAAAAAGTTAACTGGGGATTAATTACAACCATTGCATCTTTAATAAACTTAGTAGTTATGTCAACTTATTATTTAACAAAATAAATTTACTACCTCATAAACAGATAGTAAATATCTAACATTTAATTCATAAATCGTAAGAGGTTATTATGAAAATTCTAGCAATTGATGACGACAAAACTGTCCGCCTTTTAGTTTCTCACTCACTAACGAAAGCCGGACACCAGGTCGTAATGGCGGAAAATGGTGAAGAGGGTTTGCAGAAAGCTGTTGAAGAAAATCCAGACCTCATACTCCTTGACGTTATGATGCCGGGAATTGATGGGCTTCAAGTTTGCTCTCAATTAAAAAATGATGAGCCAACAAAGTCTATCCCTATTTTTATGCTGACCGGAAAAACACAGATGCAGGACATCGAGGAAGCGCTATCAAAAGGCGCCGACAATTATATTTCAAAACCATTTGATCCGTTAAAATTGGGAAAAATCATCGAAGTTAAATTGAGAAACCTGTAATTGAGATCATAGCGAATTTTGTTTTTTTCCAAAAGGCAATGTTCCGTTTAATTTAAGAAATTTGATTCTCTGCTATTCGAGATGTGCAGATATAAAAAATGTTCAAAACACAAATTGAGCAATTCCTGGCAGAACTATTAATATTTTATTGCATAGTTATATTAGTCATTAATTTAATGTCCTGTCAAAAAAAAAGGTGATAATGGGCTGTCATTCCTGAACAACTCCCGCTAAAAACAGGAGCTGTTCAGGAATCTCCCTCGTAAACAGGGAATTCCCGCATTCCCTGAATGGCATTTTTTCAGGAAGCTATCATTGCCTTCAAATATTAAACGGATGCTTAATTCATTTAGTAAGAATCTCTCCGAAAGCAACAAAACAATGTTTCCTGGAAAAATAAATTAAAAATTATATCAAGTCTTCCTCAATTGCTGCTGACGACTCTTTTAATTAGCATTCCAGTTTTCTTATAATCTGCCCTCGCGAAATCATAGAAAACCGTTTTCCCACAAACACTCTTTATCCCATTTTATTTACCCATTGCTGTTTTTGACTATAACTATGAACATTTCATATAATTTATTAAATCCAAATATTACATTATGAAAAAGAATAAGGTTTCATTATGAAAAATATTTTAATGTTTTAACATTTTGAATTATGTTCAGTAAATATAGCTTGCATCCATATCTAATTGTATTATTTATAGTTAATGCCATTCATATAATCGAAGTAATTCAATTTACTGCATGGCATTTTTTTTGCCTAAAATAAATAAAAATATTCTTTTTAAGCACCAAAATTTTGACTATTTTTAAACGGTCAACTTATTTTTTTTAGGTCCCCTCAATGAAAAAAATACTTATTGTTGACGATAAATGGAATATCAGGAATTCTTTGTCAATTGGACTCAAGCGGATTGGATATAATGTGGATACTGTTAACAGTGCCCGTACAGCACTTTTAAACCTGGCGCAAAAAAGCTATGATATTTTGCTGACTGATTTGCAAATGCCGGAAACAGACGGGTATCATCTGGCAAACATTGTTCAGCAGCTTCATCCAAATACCAAAATTATATTGATGTCAGCCTACGATTTTTTTGAATATCAAAATAGATATGAGGACATAAAGAATTTTAAGCAACTCGCGAAACCTTTTGAGTTAATGCAATTGGTAAATTTAATTAACGTCAGCTGAGAGAGAAACAATCTGAGGCAATTAATTGAAAAAGATAATTTACATAAGTTTATTTCTCATCATTCCATCTGTTGCCTTTTCCCAGTTTCTGACAAAAGGTGGTGTCCGCAATGCAGCTTTGGGTGGAACGGGAATCAGTTCATCCAATGACATTTCCAGCTCAATCTGGAATCCATCTTTGCTGGGATATTTTAACAGAATCGAATTGCTGACTGATCAAAGAAAATTCTTCTGGAATTTAATGAATGACAACCTGGCGTTTAACTTTATTTCCGTTGGATTTCCATTAGGAAACTTTGGCACCATCGCTGCCAGTACAACATTTTTTAATGCAACAAACTATAATGAAAATAAGATAGGGCTGCATTACGGCAAGTCATTGTTTAAAAGAAAGGTTAGTTTTGGTTTCAGCTTGTACAGTTTCAGCAAAAATTATGAGCATAATGAATATACGCTGAACGATCCGTTTTTTGAAGAATTCGGTAATTCCAGGAACGCTGTTGATTTTGATTTCGGATTATCTATTCGTCCTGCGAGAAATTTTAAAATTGGATTGATTGCTCAAAATCTCCTGCAAACAGATTTGGCTATTAGTTTGTACGACAAAGATCAACTCCCATTAACTTTTGGTACAGGAATTTC